>DAOTTC010000148.1:0-1987 GCA_034437815.1 Chloroflexia bacterium
CGTCCAGCTCTTCCAGATGCGCCCAGCGCCTGATCTGGTCCAGTGCCAGCCCCGAAGCCATGCGTATGGTGGTGAGGGGCGTGCGCAATTCGTGTGCGGCAGTGGACAGGAACTCGTCCTTCATCTGCTCCAGCTCGCGCAGGCGGGCCTGCTCTCGTTCGGCGGCCTCGCGGCCCTGTCTGGCCTCCTCATAGGCCAGCGCGTTATTGAGGGCTGTGCCTGCCACCGCCGCAAAGGCTTCCATCAGGTCCACGTTTTCGGGGCCTATCGCGTCCGGCCTGTCGAAATACGTGCCCAGCACGCCTATGACCTGTTGGCCCTGCCCCCCGGCCCTGAGGGGCACCGCCACCAGCGAGCGCAGGACCTTGCCCGCCAGTCTGGGGAACACCGTGTGCGGCTCCAGCAGGGTGTCGTTGACCACCTGAGTTTGGCCGGTGCGCACCACCCGGCCTGCCACGCTCCCCTCCACGGGCAGTTCAGCGGCATTGGTGGTCAGCGATTTCTCTAGGCCGATGGCGTGACGGGCCACGAAGCGCCGGCCACCCTGCTCCAGAAAGAATACCGCCGCCCCTGCCGCGCCCAGCAGTTGTGTCGCCGAGCGCAGCACCAGCCCGATCACCTCGTCCAGATGCACCGACCGATTGACCGCCTGCGTCACTGTCAGCAGGGCCTGAGTGCGGGCACGCTCGCGCTCGGCTCTATCGAGGGCCTGCGTCAGCTCAGCGTGCAGTTCGGCGTTGGTCAGGGCCGTGGCCGCGTGGGTGGCCAGCAACTGCACCAGCCACTCGTCTTCTTCGGTGAATTCGGGTCCGCCGATCTTGTCGGCCAGATACAGGTCGCCGGCGAGTCTGCCGCGCACAAAAATGGGCACACCCAGCAGGCTGGTCATGTGCGGGTGGTGCGGAGGGAAGCCCACGCGCCGGGGGTCTTTGCTGATGTCGGGGATGCGCAGAGTGCGCCCGGCCCTCAGCATCACCCCCAGCAGACCGTGCCCGCGCGGCGGGGAACCTATCTTCTCCCGCTCTTCGGGGGAGATGCCCGACGTGGGGAAGCGCTGGATATAACCGTCCTCTCCCAGCACGCCCAGCGCCGCATATTTACAGCCCACAAGCTGGCGTGCCTCGTCCACGATGCGCTGTAGCAGACTGTCCAGCTCCAGCTCGCCGGTGATGGTTACGGCGGCCCGGTGCAGGGCCAGCAACCGCAAGATCCGACGCTCGACCACGTCTGTGCCTGCCCCCCCGGCTTCGATCGCCTCGTGGGGGCTTTCATATTTTTGATGTTCCCGGTCTTCGGGTGCTGTCTGAAGTGCGCTCAATGGGGTACGCTCGCTGAAGTAAACAGGTTCGCAGATGTTATGCTCCGCTGTGGTGCGCTTCGCCGGGGGCCTCTGCACGGGCATGCTTACGGCTTGCAACCCCGGACCGGGAAAGCCGGCCCGGCGTGCCCGACTGCTCAGTCGCCCTTCTGGTTAGCCACGCCCCTTTCCTGTCCGGCGTCGGTGGCCGGCAGACGGGCGAAGCGGTAGCCTACCGACCGCTCGGTGAGTATGTAGCGTGGGTGGTCGGCATCGTCTCCAAGCTTTTTGCGCAGTCTGCTGATGTAGGTCTTCAAGTACTCTGTGTCCCCCCGGTACTCGTCGCCCCATACCCGTGCCAGCAGCGTATCGAAGGGCAGGACGCGCCCGGCGTTGCGCACCAGCTGATACAGCAGTCTGTATTCGGTGGGCGTCAGCCTGACCGGTCGGCCCCCCACGGTCACCTCACGGCTGTCGAAGTTCACGGCCACCTCGCCCGACACGAAGGAGGGGGCGGCGCTCACCGGTGCAGGCAGTTCGGCCCGCCTCAGCACCGCCTTAATGCGAGCGAACAGCTCGAGGTGGCTGAACGGCTTGACCACATAGTCGTCTGCGCCCATCTCCAGCCCTTTGACCTTGCTCATCTCGTCCCCTCTGGCGGTGAGCACGATCACCGGCGCGTCCGACACT
>DAOTTC010000149.1:0-41997 GCA_034437815.1 Chloroflexia bacterium
CCAGATACTGGTACCTGAAGTCGAAGGGTATGCCGGGCAGCAGGTCATCGGTATCCTTGTTGAACAAGCCCATGCTCAGGTATCCCCCAAATCCCCTCGGTATCGGCGGCAGGGTGGTGGGTACATCTGCCTGCACCCCGTTGCCCGACATGTGCTGCGCCGGTTGAGCACCGGAAGTGGTGGTGGAGCCGGCCAGCACTGCCAGCATGCAAATCGTGGTCCATGTCCATGTGCGTATCCGTTTACGCGTGAGGTTGAGCATTAGATATCCTCCTTTTGCGTCACGGCGCAGGGTGGGGGTGCGATGCATATGGTGCGGTGTCCATGCGTTACCGGCTTATAAAGCGCGTTGGTAAGAGGCGGCCATGATGCGACTTGGGGAACCGGTGGACACTCCCGTTTTTGGAAGGTGGGAACTAAGCGATACCCCCCCACCCGGCAGAGTGCTCCACGGCCCTCCCCATCTTTGCTTGGATAATTGGATAAGCGGTATTAGTATGGTCTACGGGAGTCAGAGTAGTCAAGTCAACGCCTTAGGAAAAAGGTCCCCGATAGCCAAAAGAATTCGGCCCCCGCCCGTCCCGCCTGCAAGTACCATGCGAAGAATGGGATTGCCCGGACCTTGGGGAGTCGCGATAAGCACAAGACCTGTGCCCGTTCCAGACAAACATATAGGGCACCACAAGGGTGCCCCTACTCCACGATTTTATTTTTATATGAACAATGGCGCTAGTTTACGGAGCGCAGGTGGGACGCCAGCGCTCCCGGTCTCAGTAGACCGCACGTGCGTGTTTGTCTGTGTCTTCCTTAAAGGGCATTAAACCGGCACCGTTGGCTAGAGGCTCGACTCTCTAACCCCTGAATCCTGAGGCTTTAAGCTGTGGCGCAAGTTGAGCACGGCTACTGCTGTGCCTCGATGTGCTTGACCACTCGCGCCGGTACGCCCACCACCAGTGTGCGCGGAGGCACATCTCTGGTGACCAGACTGCACGCGCCCACTACAGCGCCCCTGCCGACCGTCACGCCCTTCATTATCACGCACCTGTTGCCGAGCCACACATCGTCTTCGATCACTATCGGCTCGGCATCCATGTCCCAAGAACGGTCCTTCATGCTGTGGAAAGTGCAGTCCATAATGTTCACGTAGGTTCCGATCAGGCAATTGGTCCCGATCTTCACAGAGTGGGCCGCCGAGATTGATGTACCATAGTTGATGGTGGTGCCCGCCCCTATCTCCAACCTGCCGCCCTTCCACACCACAAGCTCGCTGGTAGCCGCCCGCGACCTGAAGCGCACGCGGTCGCCGATGACTAGGGTCCCCCGGTTGTCCACCAGCACCCTGCCGCGCACCCGCACCCACTTGCCGACCGAGTTGCACTTGCGCAGTTGTATGCGGGCCGCCAGCAACTGCCGGGCTGTGCTGTACAACCATCGAAAGCCGTGCCGACGCACCGCTTCCACGAGAGATGGAGGCACATAAGGCTCCCCCACCATTTCCTCCAGCCCGTTAGAGGGTGGCTCTTCCGACACCGACGAGTAGAGCATACCGTTCGTGGTGAGCGGGGCGGCCATGGCCATAGCTATGGCAGTCGGGTGGTCGGTGCCTGAGGTCTGCGCGCGCTCCAATCCGGGATAGTGCCCGCCCACCACCGATGGGACCGACGAAAGCATACATGAGTCGGGCGCTTGACCACGCAGGTATCTGATGAGTTCCATAGTGATCTCCTGCAAGTTCGGCCGGTGCCTGTACACGACGGGTGCTCAGTACGCGCCGGACCTGCCCAACACTGCCGGTATGGTACGCAGCATGATCTTCAGGTCCACACCGAGCGACCAGTTCTCGGCGTAGTACAGGTCGAGTTTGACCATCTCCTCAAAGGACAGGTCAGAGCGACCGCTGACCTGCCACAATCCTGTGAGGCCGGGCATGACGTTCAGCCGCCTGAGGTGCCAGTCATCATACTGGGTGACCTCTTTGGGGGTGGGCGGGCGGGGGCCAACCCAGCTCATCTCTCCCTTCAGTATGTTGAATATCTGGGGCAGTTCGTCCAGCGAGCAACGGCGGATGAACCTGCCCACGGGCGTGAGGCGCGGATCGTTGCGAATTTTGAAGATAGGGCCGTCGGCTTCGTTGAGGTGGCGCAGTTCTTCCAGCCGCGCCTCGGCGTCCTGATACATGGACCGGAACTTGTAGCACGTGAACAACTTGCCGTCCTTACCCACGCGCTTCTGCCTGAACAGCACCGGACCGGGAGAGGTCAACTTGACCGCCACCGCCACGGCCAGCATGGGCAGCGCCGCCACGACAAGGGCCACTACCCCGACTGTCAGGTCCAAGGCACGCTTGAGGAACAGGTTGAAGCCCTGCAGGGCTATGTCTTTCACACCGATCAGGGGCACGCCGTTGAGGGCGTCTATGCGCACCTCGTTGAAGCGCATTTCAAAAAGGTCGGGCACCAGTTTGAAGTCAATCCCATGGTCGCGGCACATAGCGAGGATGGCGAGGGTCTGCGCATGGTGGGTGGCGGGCAGGGCCACGATCACCTCGTGCGGCTGGTGCTCCATGAGCACGCGCTCCACGTCTCTGGTGCTGCCGAGCAACCGCACGACGGCCATCTTGCGCCTGCTCAAAGGCACGCGCCAGCCGGGACTACGAGGGGTAGAGGTGTCAACACCGTCGGACAGGTAGCCTACAAGCCTGTAACCCAGTTCGGGCCGTTCCACTATGTCCTTGATGATGCGCTGCCCTGCAAGGCTGGTGCCCACCACGATGGCCCGCCGCACGTTGACGCCCCGCTGCCACAGCCAGATTCTGGCCCGCCGGTACAGGAAACGCTCCACACCAAACAGCAGCACCGTGCATAGCCACACATATATGAACACCAGACGGCTGGGCAGGGTGTGCTGGAAGAAGAGGATGCCAAGGGTGAGGGCAGACACGCTGATGAAAGATGAGCTGGTGATGATAGCCATGTGGTCGGGCCAAGACGCGCCACGAGGCAGCGCATATAACCCCCGCATGCGCATGATGAAGAGGGCGCCGAGTACGTACACCAGCAAGTAAACCTGAAAAGCCGACAGTGGCAAGCGCGACTCCACAGCGCTCACCTCGCGGCCAAACTCCAGTCCATACCTGAGCCAGTAGGCCATGACGAAGGCTAACAGCAGCAACAACCCGTCGGCTGATATGCGGGCGGCCAGCAGCGCCATGCGCAGATGCCCCGAGCGGCGCGATGCCACCCCTGCCTGCGCGGGGCGCATCGGTGGGACCGGTAAACCCGAAGCGTACCGCACCCGCTGCTGAATATAGTCCTGAATCAGGGTTGGGTCGCCGGGTGCGCTCTGTGCGCGGACACCGACAACTTCCGGCTCGGCGCGCCCCGCGCTCCTTACCCCCGCAGATACAGGTGATAACGGATGTGCTTGCACTGCGAATGTACCCCCTCTTGTCGTCATCGTGGCGTGGTCACCGGCCGTGTATGCCGTGTGGCCCTGCCGCCGGAACGCTCTGCGGCTCTGCACTCCCACGGACATCCTCGCGCCCCATTCTGGGGCATAGGATAAGGAGCACGCAGGCCGACCCCGAAAAGGGGCCTTGCTCTGGATAGTCTACCGGGCATCGGTTATTGAGGCGTGAATTGCGGCGTGCAGACGCTTTACAGTTCTGTCAACTGTTTGCAGCTTCCCGGCGCTACCTCATGACACTTTGTCGCAACTGCCCATTCCACAGCATCGCAGGGAGGGGTTGGGGGAGGGCACAGCCCTCCGCAGCCTTCCCCTTCCCCCAACAGTTTGTATGGTTGTGTATCGGGCCGCTGAAAGGGCGCACGCGACAGCGGATGGCGGGTCAGGCCCCCGGGTGCAAACAGACCCATGCCGTGCCATCCTTGCAAATTTGCAAGGATGGACTGTGCAAAGTTGTCTTATCGCATTGTCATCGTGTCTTGCCTTGAACGGACATGTTCTATGCGTGGCGGGCGTCCCCTCTTACAGAAGTTTCAAGCGAATGCAAGCCCTCGGTTCAGCGCGCGGCAAGCACCGGCTGGTAGCATTACGGTGTGTCCCACGATGGGGTCACGATTATTTGCACGGGCACTTTCGCACCCATACATATATCTATCTGCGTTTATCTACGTTCGTCCGTGTTCACACCAAAGAGGTCAACGGGAGCAGCCGCATCGCTCGCGTGGTGAAGCCAGAAAGGGGAGACAACCTATGCACGTCATGCACAGACAGGTAGGCATACTGGGCACGTTCATAGATGTAGTCACGTTGAAGGAGGCAGTGTCACGCGTCCACGAATTCGTCATGTCGGACTTGCCCCACCAGATAGTTACCGTGAACGTGGATTTCGTCAGGCTGGCGCAGGAGAACAAGGAGTTCCTGTCGGTGATAAACCGCAGCGCATTGGCCATTGCCGACGGCATGCCGCTGGTGTGGGCCTCTCGCTGGTTTGGAGACCGCCTGCCGGAGCGTGTCACCGGCGTGGAGCTGGTAGGTGAATGTTGCGCGTTGGCGGCCAAAGAGGGTTACAGTGTATTTCTGCTGGGCGGGGAAGAGGGCGTGCCCCAAGCCGCAGCCGCTATACTGGCGGAGCGCTACCCCGGCCTGCAAATAGCAGGCGCCTACGCCCCACCCCTCGGTCCATTCTCCGACGCGGAAAACCGCAAGATGGTGGAGATGATCCGGGCCGCCAGACCCCACATGCTCTTCGTGGCCTTCGGCGCGCCCAAGCAGGACCTGTGGATCGCACACCATCAGGCCGAGATCGGGGTGCCGGTGGCGGTGGGCGTGGGTGGGGTATTCAACTTCATCACCGGCCGCGTGCCGCGCGCACCAGTGTGGATGCAGAAGAGCGGCACCGAGTGGCTGTTCCGGCTGGTTCAGGAGCCGAGGCGGCTGTGGCGGCGCTACTTCGTGCAGGACATGCCCATCGTGGCGCGCATGTGTCTGGAGGCACTGCGCACGCGGTACAGCACCGGCGCCTCGCGCTCCATAACCATGCCCAAGGTATAACACAGCTATTGCGCATACGCGCTGTAGAGCTATGAAACAGCTCGTCGCGCGACATCCTAACAACTCAACCACGCAACGGTGAAGGCAGCTATCTGTGCCTTTGCCGTGTGAGGAGCGGCAAAGTGCCAGAATCTGAGCGGGTATTGCTCGTGGACGTGGACGCCATATCAATACAATTGTTCTCTTTCACCTTGCGTAGTGAAGGCTTCGAGGTGATAGAAGCACATAGTGTGAAAGAGGCACTACAGCTGGCCCGCCAGCAGAGAATAGACGTGGTGCTCGCCGAGGCAGTGCTACCCGAACAGGATGGTCTGGAGCTGTGCAGGCAACTGAGCACAGACTGGCGCACCCGGCTCATACCGGTGGTGCTGACCACCTCTCTGGGGAACTCCGAGGACCGAATCCGAGGATTGCTGGCGGGTGCGGACGATTTCCTCATCAAGCCCTACGACCTGCGCGAGCTGACCACCAAGCTGCGCAAACTCATATCGGTGCGCTCAAAATGCGGCTACATGCACCCACTGACCAAACTCCCGTGCAGCGGGTTGATCCGCAGCTATATAGAAGAGGTATGCCTGACCGAGCGCGAAGCCAAATGGGCCCTGCTGGATATGGATATCAACCAGTTCAGTGCGTTCAACCGGCTCTACGGTTTCGCCGCGGGCGACCGTGTGCTTGAGATGCTCGGCGACCTGCTGCGCGAGGTCATCCACTCGTTGCCTGACCCCTTCGCATTCGCTGGGCACGACGGGCGGGATGACTTTGTGGCGGTGGTACCTATCGATCACGTGGAAACGACCTGCCGCCAATTGATCGAGCGATTCGAGGGCATGATACCCGGCTACTACCCGCCTGAGCATCGCCAACACCTGCGCGCGGACCGACACGCCATCAGGCCGGGCAGCGACCTGCTGGTGCCGCGTCTGGGCCTGTCCATCGGCGTGGTGACCAGCGACCTGTGCGAGGACCTCGACTATCTGGAGATCAGAGAGGCCTGCCTTGCCATGCGCGCCCGCGCCAAGGCACATGAGCGCAGCGCCTTTGTCATCAACTCCGTGCCGTTGAAGAAGCACGTCTACACCCAAGGGGGCGAGTGCGCATAAGTGCCACTTCGCGCACGATGCCGGGGAAGCGGAGAGTCGAAAGAGCTGTGCCCCATAAACCTTTTCTCCCATCGTACACAAAGTGCCACAGCGGTCAGCTGTATGGCATTGCCGTTTTGTAAGATGCGCACTCCCTCCCGTTAATTGCCGTTTCATCGCGTGCGCGTACAATTCATTGATATGAGCCTGAGCATTATGATCCCCACCCTGCACGACCTGCTCATCTGGTCCGTCTCGCTCGCACAAGCGCCTTTGCTAGCGGCATGGGCACTGCTGGTGCTGTATCTGCTGTTTTTGACGGCCAACGCGGTGCGCGGACGTGTGGCTACCCACCGACGACAACGGAATCGGCACGACCTGCCGCCGGCGACCCGTTTCACCATCCTCGTGCCCGCGCACAACGAGGCACCGGTGATAGCCGAGTGCCTGCGCAGTCTGGACGCACTGCACTACCCGGCCCACCTGCGGCGGGTAGTGGTCATCGCCGACAATTGCACAGACGCCACTGCGACCATTGCGGCTCGCCGGGGAGCCACAGTTTACGAGCGCACCGACCCGCACAGGCGGGGCAAGGGTTATGCGCTCGATTGGGCCATACGCAGACTGCTGGCTGAGGACGGGGGCTGGACCGATGCCGTGGTGATCTTTGACGCGGACACGCTGGCCGACCCCCAGTTCCTTATGCATATGGACCGCAGACTGCAACAGGGCGGGGTGGCCTTGCAGGGGCGGTATGACCTGCTCAACCCCTTCGACAACTGGCGCACCGCCCTGCTGTACACCGCGCTCGTGCTGCACAACCGGGCGAGACCGCTGGCCCGACAGGCGCTGGGCTGGACCGTGCTGCTCAAGGGCAACGGCATGTGCTTCGCCCGCCGCGTGGTCGAACGCTTCGGCTGGAGTGCCTATTCGCTCGCCGAGGACATCGAGTATACCACCGTGCTCTTGGAGGCGGGGGTGCGGGTGGAATATGTACACGAAGCAATATTGCAGGCGCAGGCCCCCAGCACCGCCCGGCAGGCAAACCCCCAGCGGCTGCGCTGGGAAGGGGGACGCTTCGCCCTCGCCCGTCGGGATGCATTGCGCCTGCTGGTGGGAGCCGTGCGAGCGCGTTCGGCCCCCAGATTCGACTGGGCCATGGACTTGCTGGTACCGCCCACCGGCATACTCATGGGTGTGCCAGCGCTCATGATGATGATCAGCTTGCCCCTAGCCCTGCTGTGGGGCGGGCCGGCTTCGGTCATCAGCTGGGGTTGGGCGGCCACCATGCTCGGCATCGGCGTGTACGTGCTGGGGGGTCTGCTCGTATGCAGCGCCGACCGCAGGGCCTACCTGTATCTGGCATGCACCCCCCTCTTTCTGGTGTGGAAGCTCAAAATCTACACTCTCATGCTGCTTGGCCGGGGGCCACGCGGCTGGGTGCGCACCGAGCGCACCACTATCTCTTAATGCTTGGCTTGCTGCAGGGGAGGGTGCGAACAGCAACAGCACCGGCCCTTCGCCCGCCATTTTCGAGGCTATGGAGAGCGTTATGCTGGACTTGAGCGTCGTGGTGCCTACACACAACCGCATTGACTATCTGCCTGCACTGCTCAGCAGTTTGGCCGGGCAGGATTACCCGCCCGACCGGTGGGAGTTGATAATCGTGGACGATGGCTCCTCGGACGGCACACGCCGGTTCGTGGAGTGCTACAGCGGCCCCCGGCCCGCCAATATGCGCTTGCTGTCGCAGGCTCAGAGCGGGGTAGCTGTGGCGCGCAACAACGGCGCAAGCGTAGCCCGGGGCCGTGCCGTGCTCTTCTTGGACGACGACATGATTGCCTCGCCCCGGCTGGTGCGCGAACACGCACTGGTGCACGCGCAGGACCCATGCGCTGTGGTGATCGGGCACGTCAGTCTGCCGGTGGAGGGCCGCGACCCTTGGGTGGCATGGGAGGACGACAAACTGCACCGCCACTTCCAAGCCCTACGCAGTGGCACGCGCACTCCCGGTCCGCGCGACTTCTACACCGGCAACTGTTCGGTGTCCACCACCCTGTTCCGCTCAATAGGGGGCTTCGACGCCAGCCTGCCCCGCACCGAAGACGTAGAGATCGGCTACAGGTGCCGCAACGCGGGCGCCAACTTTTACTATCGGGCGGACGCGGACAGCCTGCATCTGGGCAGGCACAGCTTCGAGGGTTGGCTGCGCAATGCCCGGCTGTATGGGCGTTGTGATGTAACGCTGGCATGGGAGAAGGGGCACGCGGAATTGCAGCACAAGATATTCGGGTGGTTCTTGTCGCGTCAGGCCCTTATCAGGGCGCTGGTGAGTGCATGCAGTGGCCGGCCGGCACTGGAAGCGCCAACAGTGAGGCTGCTGGACCGTGTGGGGCGTGGTCTGCACGCGGTGGGGGTCCGCAAAGTGAGCAATGCCTGCTACAGCGCCATATACAATCTGGTCTACTGGCTGGCTCTGATAGAGGCGCTGGGCAAGGAGCGTTTCTGGGCAGGCGTGCAGGCAACCAAGGTAGACAGGGCACGCTCCGGCGGCCACCCCCCCGGCTACGGCGTCGCTTCTTCCCCGCCTGCCTCCCCGCGCATACTCACGCCGGCCTCTGAACCAATGCGCCCCGCCACGCATGCACATGAGCACACAGCCATGCCGATGCGCCCTCCCCCTCCCGCCCCACCGACCTCTCCAATAACGGAAGGACAGCGACCATGAGCCGGCGCGATCCCCTGCCGTTGCCGCGCAACCCCCTGCTGGCCGCTTGCCGCTGGTCGCCGGTGCTGATGCTGCACGAGGTGCTGCCCGACGGCACGCATCCCCTGCCGCCGGGAGCCATAACCCGCGGCACACTGCGCGACATATTGCTCGACTTCACCAACAGGGGTTACGCCCCCGGCACGCTCGACGACGTGTTGTACGGCCCACCACCCGGCCAGAAGCGCGTGGTGTTGACGTTCGACGACGGCACCTGTGACTTCTTGGACCATGCCCTGCCGGTGCTTGAGGAGTTCAGGTTCAGCGCCACATTGTTTATAATCGCCGACTTGATGGGTGGCTGGCGCACGTGGGCAGACCCCTCCGGTCGCTTCAAGCTACCCGAAGTGCCCCTTATGGACGCCGCGGAGGTGCGCGAGTTGCATCGCAAGGGGTTCGTCATAGGGTCGCACGGCCTCACTCACCGACCGCTGACCACCCTCGGCTCAGATGAGGTGCGCAGGGAGGTCGTCCTGTCCAAACAGGTTTTGAGCGAGGTCGTGGGCCACAGTGTGCGCTGGTTCGCATACCCATACGTGGCAGCCGATGGGCGTGCAAAGGCCATCGTGCGCGAAGCGGGCTATGATGGGGCATGCGGCGGCCTCGACCGTGTGCACGAACCGTACTACCTGACGAGGGTGGACGTGGCGCTGTTCACCCTGCCCCAGCTTCGCCTGCGCTCCAACGGCCTGTTCTGCGTTGCACGGCAGTTCGTGCGCAGTGTGCGCCTGCTGGACGCCCCGCGCAGGACGCTGGGCCGTGCCATGCGTGCCATGCGTGTCGCGCGTCGTGCGCAATCCGCAACCCGCTGAACCGGCCTCTATTTTCCTGTCCACCTCTGGTATTACGACAAGAGCGAGCCGCAGGCCTCCAACAGCATCAAAGCGCCCACCACCACTACTACGCACGCGCTGGCGAGCGGCACCCACCGGCTCAGGGCCGGGCCGAACCGCGCACCGGAGCGCACGATCCGCGTCTTTTCCAGCGCACCCTTCGCCTTGACGAGCGTCACGCCAATGGCGATCAGTACTGCGGCAAGCCCCACACTGAACGATATGACCAAGCCAAGGCCCAGCACAAACTGGCCGAGGCTGACGGCCAACAGCAGTATAGCGAGCGCGTCAGGGCAGGGTACCAACCCGCCCGACACTCCGAGGCCGATCAGTGCGCCCACACCACCACCATCTGGGTGCGCATGAGTGTGCACCCCTGCGTGCTCGTGCTCATGATGGCCGTGATGGTCATGATGGCCGTGCTCGTGGCTGTGGTCATGGTGGCGGAGGGGATCGGTGTAGCGACCGGACAGGGAGGACGCATGCGCGGGTTGGAGCCTACGAGCGCCCGCACTCGATGGCGGATACCGGGAGGCACGCAACTCCCGCGAGCGGGCGACCAGCAGATATAGGCCAAGCCCCGCCACAAGCAAGCCGGAGGCCATCTCCAGAGCGGGCCGTAAAGTGGTGGGCACGGTGAAGCTGCTGACCACCAACAGCACCACGCCGAGGGCCACCACCCCTGCCGTATGCGTGAAAGTCACCACCCCACCCAGCAGCGCGGCATCCCTCACCCGCCCGCGCGAGCCTATCAAGTAGGCGGCTACCATAGCCTTGCCATGGCCCGGCGTGAGCGCATGCAAAGCCCCCAGCCCCAGCGCGAGCATCAGCATGCCCAGCGCGCTCCACAACTCGCCTCGCCAGTTGCCCAGAGCGTTTAAGATATCGGCATTATACGAGGGCTGAGGGCCGCTTCCGCCCGCGCCTGCCGCACTGCCCGGAGCCGGGGAGCCGATGGGTTGGTCTCGGTCCGAGACAGACGGCAGGGTCGTTCCCGAGCTTGGGGGTGCGGGAGCGAGCTGGCCCGCAGGCAGCGCCCCCCTCTCTCCCGTGGTGGGTGCCGGTATCTGGTAGACGATGCGGTATGTGGCCGGGTATTGAGGGCGACTGATGTTCACCGGCTTGCCGTCGCTGCTCGGCTCCCCGGCCACGCTCACGTAGTACTCATCGTAGGGCAGGTAGTTGTCCCCGTAGATCAGGCCGATCCGATGCTTGCCCTGCATTGGGGAAGGAAAGACATAGGTGTAGGTCACCAACACGGGCCGTTGCATGCTCATGAGGAGGTGCTCAAGGCGCAGTGCGGGTGCCGGGCTTATCAGAGGCTGTATCTCCTCGCCATCCAACGTGATGCGCAGCTTGGCCGGGTGCTCGCGGAACCACGCATCACGCTCCGCATCGGACGTGCTCCCATCGTGGTCGGTATCTATCTGACGGTACACCTGAGGCACCAGTTCGGGGCTTATGCGCAGATAAGACTCCACGAGGAGAGCTCTGGGAGTAAGCGATACTATATAGTCGTGGATGACCGACGGCGCGGGGTGCCTCAAAGGCGCCGCCCCGGCTTCACTTGCGAGGGTGCCCACCATCAGGGCTGTCTGTAGCAACAGCAAACACCCCACAGCAAGGGCCACCGGCCGCTTCAACCTTCGCCCCGACCGACTGTGAACGCGCACGCCAGACCTTAACATCTCCAAATACACGCATTTACACGTGTCGAATACATACACGTTACATACATCCAAATACGCAGGTTGCAACCGATCGGCGGGCGGGGAGGTGTGCGTGTGCATCTGCGCGCCGCGAAGCAGGGCAGCCCTAGCTTGCGGCCTCTGCCTCGGCATGGAGCCGCCGCCTCAGCAACGCACTGCGCACGACGTGCAGGTCGCCCGGGGTGATAAGTTTCAGCGCCCACGCTCCCGCCGCATACACCAGCCCGCCGGCGGGCACGTACACCGCCATGGACGCGCCCAAACTCTGCAGCAGCACCACCACCGAGCACATCACACCGGTGAGCGCAACGATCTGCAGAGCTCTGGTTATGGTGCCGCGCGGGCGCAGCTCCTGTGGCAGCACCACCCATGCCAGCGCAAGGAGCACCAGTTCGCCTATCAGATTGGCCAGCGAGGCCCCTATCGCCCCATTGCCCATTCCGTTCTGGAAGAGCCATATCAAACCCATGTACAGCAAGGGGAAGGTGCAGGCCGCGAAGGCCGTTATCTTCACCCACTGGCGCTCGTAGCCAATGGCCAGCGCCTGCGAGCTCAGCAACATGAGCACGCCGGTTACAGGGAGCGCCGCCGACATCAGCACCATCGGGGGCACTGCGTTCATAAACGCCTCAGGGTAGTTGAGCAGGCGAATGATATCCGCCGACGACAGGGCAAGGCCCGCCCCCATGGGCACCAGCAGCAACAGGCTGGAAGTCATGGCGCGACCGGCGAGGGCTTCGAACTGCCGGTGGGACCGCATGTGCAACTCGCACAGCATAGGCGTGACAACCCCGTTTATGGCCACCGGTATCATCACCAGCACCCCGGTTATCTGAGCGGCTATGCCATACCAGCCCACCACGTGGTCGGGCGCGAACACCCCCAGCAACGAAGTGTCCACTTTGGCATAGGCGGTCTGCAAGAACGCCCAGATGAACAGCGGCATGCCCCCCACCAACAGCGCCTTCATTACCGACAGGTCGAAGTTGAAGGTGATGGCACGCATGCGGACGTAGTACGCGATGACGATGGCGAACTGCACTACCGGCCCCAGCAGGATGCTCCATGTATAGGTGAACACATCCGCGCCGAGCATCAGCAGTCCTATGCCGATCACCGTGGACACCACGCTACCCGCGGCCACGGCCACCGAGCGATAGCTAACCTGCCCGATGCCCTGTAGGCCCGCCTCGAATACATTGGAGATGCTGGTCACGAACATGGCTATGCTGACGATGACGATGAGCTTCTGGCTGGTTGGGGAGTAGCCCAGCAGACGCGCCAGCACCACGCCGAACCCCAGCATCAGCACGGCCATCACCACCCTGAGCAACAGGGCGTTGCTGATGTAACGACTCAGCAGTTGCCTGTCGCGCGCCACCGCCCGCATTAGGTATGTGGATGTGCCCAGTGCGATCAGCACGAAAAAGAAGCCGGTGAACGACAGGGCCAGCGTGACCTGACCCATGCCGCTGTCGCCCAGTTTGACCGGCAGAACAAGCACGGTGCTGACGCTGACCAGCACGCTGAACCAGCTCGAGCCGAGCACGACTAAGATGTTGCGCAGTGTAGAAGCTCCTCGATGCATGTTAGTATATAACTCCGTACTTGGTACTTGGTATCAGATGAGCCGCAGGTGTTTTACGGCATTGTCAAGATGCCGGCCGGGCTGCCGCCCCGCCTCTCTCCATAGAAAATGGCAGAAGACATATGGATATATCGGGCACATCAGGGCGCTGTCAGCTTGCTGATGAAGTCACTCAACGTGTCGGTGGAGCGGATGTGGATACGCGACAGCTCGTACATATTGGCGTTGTCGGTGTACTGCTTGCCGAGCACGGTGGTCACCGCGGAGCGGAAGCCGCTGTGCGCCACCAGCCACGTGGAGGCTTCGGTGAAGCCGCCGTATGGGTAGGCGAAGCTCGTGCCGATGCGGTTCAGGAACGCTTTCAGATCTCGCTGGTTGTTCCACACCTCGTCCCACTGCTCGTCCCGGCTGATCTGGTCCAGATGCGCGTGATGTCGTGTGTGCCCCTCGGCGCCGAAGCCAGCGTTGCTCATGGACCGCAGCATGTTCCAGCTCATGTGCTTGTTGGGCCGCTCGCAACAGAAGTCCCAACTGTTCATCAGGCCCATGTACTGGCTGGGGGTCATGATGCTGCCACTCAATCCACGCGCCTGCATGAGCGGGAAGGCATAGTCGTATACGTTCTGGTAGGCGTCATCGAACACCAGCCACACGGGCCTCGCGGGCAGGGGTGTGCCTTTGTAGATGTAATTGTACAGGTCGTCGCCGTCAATGGTGGTGTAGCCGTTATCGGCCAGATAGTCCACCTGCTCGGTGAAGTTGCATACTGTCACCCAGTTCACGCTGGCGGCCACGGGGTTGACGTTGTGGTACATCAAGATCGGCACGCCCACGTTGGGCACTCTGGAAGGGTTGCTGATCTGCAAGGCCCCGTTGGCTAGATGGTAATCGGCCACCCCGCTGAACTCCGGGTCCTCCAGTTCCCAGAGCACATCATACGAGCCGCTGGCCGCGCTCAGCGGCAGGGCATAGCTGCGTGTTACGTTGTGGGTACCGGGGGCTACACTGACCAGCACGTCACCCTGCCAGTCGGGGATCCAATCCGCACTGCTGCCCGACGGCCTGATGCGCATCCTCACCACTACGCGCGCTGCCCCGCCGGAGTTGTTCTCTATGGTGACTGTGCTGTTGATGCGGTTCACCGTGCCAGATGTAAGCGTGACCGAGGTGGACTCCAGAGCGGCACCCAGCAACAGCAGGTCGCCCGTGCTCTGGCCGGGGGCCGTCAGCCACATGTGCACTGCAGAGGTGCGGCTGGCGAGCACTTGGTTGGTGGACGCGTCGGTAAGCACCCAAGTGAGGTCATAGCTGCCTTCGCTGACTGTGGTTGGGATCTGGAACTGACGGCTGGCGCTGTTGGTGCCGGGCGGAACCTGCACGACCACTTCGTTGGCGGGGTCTTCGAACGCACCATAGCCCTCCATGCCGGTGGGGGCGAGTCTGGCTCCCAGCCTGAGGTTCACCGTACCGGCGGTGGCGTTATAGATAGTGTAGTTGAGCGTGAAGCTGGCGCCGGTGTTCACCACGATGCCTGCTTCCGGCCCCGTCGTGCCCAATCCGATGCCGGAGCCGGGGGTAGGCACCGCTGTGTAGGTGGGCGTGGGCACCGGCGTGATGGGGGTGGGGGTAGCCGCCACGATGGTCAAAGCATCAGTGCGCTGCCTGATGCCGTAGGAGGTGGTGAAGCACTCGTCCCACAGGCCGCCCACCACGCTGTACAGACCGGGGTTCGCGTTGAGTTGTATGTAGAATGCGCGTGTGACAGTTGTAGTGCCCGCCGGTACGCTCACCAGTTGGTCGTTAGCCTTGTCAGTGTAGGTGGCCGTGTTGTTGCTCACCTGCGCGCCAAGACCATACCGCCCGCCGTTGGGGCTGAATATGGTGAAAGACAGGGTGAACACGGCCCCGGTGTGCGCGCTGGCCGTGGATATGGACAGGCCCTGCAAGGTAGGCGAGCCGGGGGTGGTGACGGCGGTGGGGGTGAATGTGGCGGTGGGCGGCGTGCCCGAAGCTGTGGGGCTGGGTGTGCCGGGCACTTGCGTGGGCGTGGGTGTTGCCAGACCTTCGTGTATGGTGAGCACGCCCGTGCGCTGTATTACGCCATAGGAGGTGGTGAAGCCCGCGTCCCACAGGCCCCAGCGCACCGAATACACGCCCGGCGGCAAGTTACCCACGTAGAACACCCGGCTTACCGTGCTGGTGCCGCCACTCACCGACACTGCCCGGTCATTGGCTGGGTCGCTGGTCCAGTTGACCCCGTCAAGCGACACTGCGGCACCCAGCCCCAGTTCTTGCCCGTGAGGACTGAACACCGTGTAGCTCAGCACCAGCGTGCCACCCTGATAGGTGCTGGCAGGCTCCAAGGCTACATCGAGCAGGGTGGGCAGAGATGGGGTAGGCGTCGCCCCGACCACGGTGACCGCGCCGTCGCGTTGCATCACACCGTACTGGGTACCAAAACCCGCGCTCCACAAACCCCACAACGCATCATACGTGACGTTGGCCGTGCCCGGCAGGGTGAACAGGCGGCTGACCACGCTGGTGCCCGCCGGCACGGTCACGGTGCGGTCGTTGGCCGAGTTGCTGAACCACCCACCGTTAGGGCTGAGCCGCATGGACGCTCCCAACGACACGTCTTGCGAGGTCGGGCTGAACACCGTGTAGGACATGACGATGGAACTGCCGGGCGAGGCCACCGAAGGGGCCAGTTCCACGCCCAGCAATACCGGACGGGTAGGCGTGGGGCTGTTGGTGGGGGTGGGAGTGTTGGTGGGCGTGGCAGTGTTGGTAGGGGCTTGTGTGGGGGTGGCCGTGGCCGTCGGCCCGGTCACGCTGACCACGCCGTTGCGCTGTATCAGCCCGTAGCGCGTGCCGAAGCCCGCGCTCCACAAACCCCACTGTATGTCATAGGTGACGTTGCTCGTATTGGGCAAGGTGAACAGGCGGCTGACCACGCTGGTGCCCGCCGGCACGGTCACGGTGCGGTCGTTGGGGCGGTCCCCGAACCAAGAGCCCGACCCGCTCACGCGCAGGCCGGCCCCCAGCGACAGGCTGGTGCCATACGGGCTGAATACCGTGTAACTCAGCACCAGCGTGCCGGCTGGGGAGGCGTTGGTAGGCGCCACATCCACCGCCACCAGCACGGGCTGGGTGGGAGTGGCCGTGGGCGTAGGCGTATAGGTGGGCGTGGCAGTGTTGGTAGGGGTAGCAGTGTTGGTGGGCGTGGCAGTATCGGTGGCGGTGGGTGTAGGTGTGAGAGTGGGGGTCGGCGTGGGCGTGAAAGTAGGCGTGAAGGTAGGGGTAGGGGTGCGCGTGAAGGTGGGTGTGCTGGTAAAGGTGGCCGTGGCCGTCGGCCCGGTCACGCCGAGCACGTCGTAACGCCGCTGCCAGCCGTAGCGCGTGCCGAAGCCTGCGCTCCACAAACCCCACTCTGCATCATATCTAACATCGGTGACGTTAGGCAGGGTGAACAGGCGGCTGACCACGCTGGTGCCCGCCGGCACGGTCACGGTGCGGTCGTTGGGGCGGTCCCCAAACCACGTGCTGGTGCCGGTGCGGCGCAGGCCGGCCCCCAGCGACAGGCTGGTGCCATACGGGCTGAACACCGTGTAGGACATGACGATAGAACTGCCGGGCGAAGCCAAGGTAGGCGCCAGTTCCATGCCCAGCAACACGGGCTGGGATGGGGTAGCGGTTGCCGTGGGTGTGTTGGTGGGTGCCATCTGATAGGCAGGCACCCCACGTGCTCCCGACACATCTGCTCTGCCATCTACCGGCGCGGGGGCCGCATTGACCGGAGCGGTGGGTATAGCAGTCAATAACACCATCAGAAACACCGTCAGAAGGGACAGGCTCCACGATATGTTGTCTATAGAGCTGCTTCGTCGCCGCTTGCGCCGCCCGTGAACCGTATGTAGCCCCAGCATGTGCGTCTCCTGTGCCACCGAGGTTTTGCATGCAGCACGGTGGCGTGTCTGTTTATGTTCGTACTGTTCCCACTTCCGTTTATGCAGTGGGTCCCATCGGCGCGACAATCAACTGGGCGAACCTTGCTTCGCTTCGCCCGGCGTTACCGGTGTTGCCTCAGGCGGGTGGTACTTCCCCCCAAATCAAATTATGTAGGGAGGGCATGGTACGTCGGAGGCACACTGCGCCCCGATACTTGTAATTGTAGGCAATAGGTATAAACGCCTAATTAACGGTCGGAAGGGCGAGCCTTACAGAACCTATATCCTGTATATTGGCGGGATTGGTATGTTGTTCTCTTGAGGGCTGGCTCGGACCCGGCTATGCAACCCGGCAACGCCTCCTCTACCAACCCTTGCCGCAGGCGAGGCAAACACCTTTCACCTGCGCATAGATGCGCCATGCCACGCCCGCGCCCACGTCCACCGCACCTTTATTGCCGGTTCGGGCCAGCATAGGCCATCCGGCGGCGGCTTATTCTTGCTAAATTGCAAGAATAAACCAGCAGGCCACTCATTACAGATAGTGGCTGCCGCCGGCGGCGGGCGACGGCGCAGGCTCCACAGCCGCAGACCATGGGGCGACAGGCGTGCTCTCCGCCAGATGACAGAACTGTAACTCCTATCTGCGGCGCAATTCAGTAACAGACAAGGGCCGTTCTGTACACTTTGAAGCAGACCCGCACACCGCGGCGGGCCGCGACGTGCCATCGTGTATCGCACTGCGGGTAAGGTTGTGCGGTGTGCGGGTTGAACGATGGGTTGGAATGGACCGCGAGTGAGAGATGGCCCACCGGCGGTCGGCCACGAGCCGGACGGAGAGGGGCCGGGCAACTAAGCCAAGCATGAACCGTAATCATAACCACAGCCATGCCTGAGATAGTCAGCACGAGCGCCAACCGGCGGCCCGGCAGGGTCACCGTTATACACTGCACCGGCACGCGAGGCATGATGGGCGGGTTGGAGAGCCACATACTCACCCTGTGCGAGCATGTGGACCGCGACCGCATCAACATGATGATCGCCTGTCCCCCGCCCGAGAAGTATCGCGAAGTGTTCTACAGGCGGGCCGCCGATCTGGGGGTGAGCATCCACCACCTGCCCACCGGCGAGCGCGACAAACTGAGCTACCTGCGCCGTTCGCTTGCCCTGTTGCGCATCTTCAGACACGAACGAGTGGACATCGTGCATATCCATGCCTGCGGCTTCACCGGCCTCAACGTGTTCATAGCCGCCCTGTTAGCGCGGGTGCCGGGCATCGTGGTCACCCACCACTCGTGGTTCGGTCCCCAACCCCACAACCGCGCCGGCTATCTGAGCCGCTGGTTCGAGAGGCGCATGGCCACCCGCGCCATAGCTGTGTACTCCCGGCAAGCCACCGAGCTGGCCATGGCGGGCGTGCCAGTCGAACGCATCAGGACCGTGCCCAACGCTGTGGACCTGAGCAGGTTCAGCTACACGCAAGACGCACAACACGTCCAAAGTGGCAACAGCCATGGAGAAGACAAGGGCAGAGGGCAAGGCACCGCGTGGCCCGCGCCCGACCCCACCGCACCCACCGACCCTCAGGCACAGGTGTTCAGGCTGGCGATGGTGTCAAGGCTGGTGCCCAACAAGGGACATATCGAGCTTATAGACGTGGTGCACAGGCTGGTGGGTCGCTACCCCTATCTGCGCCTGCTCATCGTGGGCGACGGTCCAACCCGACCGGAGATCGAAGCCCACATTCAGGCGCTGGGGCTTGAGGGCGTGGTGGAGATGACCGGGGCGGTGCCCAACGATCAGGTACCCGGTTTGCTGCGCAAGTCTCATGCCATAGTGCTGCCCACACACGTGCCCGGCGAAACCTTTGGCATCGTATTGATAGAGGGCATGGCCATGGGTCTGCCCGCCATCACCACTCGTATAGGTGGCCTGCCTGACGTAGTGGCCGAGGGCGAGACCGGCTACGTGGTCGAGCCGCGCGACACGGGTGGGCTAGAGGCGGCGGTGGAGAAGCTGGTGTCCGACCCGACGAGGGCCGCGCAGATGGGGCGCATGGGCGTGGACAGGGTGCGCCAGCTCTTCTCCGCCGAAGCGATGGGCCGCGCCCTTACCACCATCTATCTGGAGACCGCGTCCGAGACCGGCAGATGGCCGGCCCATCTGACCGGCAACCCGAACCCCATGCTCACCACGGGCACAGGCAGCAGGTCATGACCCTTCGTATGCCCGCCCGTACCCACTACCACCGGAGGTAACAGCTTTGTCCGAACGTATCGAGCATAAACACAGGAACAGGATAAAGGTGCTCTTCTTCTACCCGAACGAATTCTTCGGGCCGGAGATGACCGTGTTCACCAATATCATACGCCATCTGGACCGCAGCCGCTTCACCCCGTACATGGTGGTGAACAGGGACGCAGAGGGCGCGCTCGCGCTCACGGAAGAGGATGGTGTGCTGATCAAGCGGTTGAAGCTGGGGCGGTCGTTGACGGGGGCGGGCAGGCTGGCGGGGTTGAGGTCATGGGTGCACCTGCCCATGAGCATGGCGGCGCTGGTGCGCTTCGCGAGGAAAGAGCGCATACACGTGGTGCAGTGCGTGGCCGGGGCGCGTGCCGGCACGCTGGCCTACATGCTGGCGAGGTTGTCAGGAGCCAAACTGCTGTTCCACTATCACAACCTGCCCAAACGATACGCGGGCCTGCGCAACTACTTCAAGCAAATGGTGGGGCAACATGCCGATCACAGCGCAGCGGTGTCCAACTTCATCGCCGAGCGCGTGCTGAGCACGGGCGTCGCCAACAGGGTGGACACCGTGTGGAATAGCGTGGACCTCGATAGGTTCAACCCACAGGTGGATGGCTCTGCCCTGCGCCGGGAATACGGCATCGCCCCTGATGCGCCGCTGGTGTTGCAACTGGCTCGCCTGATCTACTGGAAACGGCAGGAAGACCTGATACGCGGCTTTGCTATAGCTCGCCGCCACGTGCCCGAACTGCGATGCCTGATAGTGGGCTGGGAGGACCCGCGCTACAGTGGCCCCTACCCCAGCTACCGGGCCGAGCTGGAAGACATATGCAGGCAGGAGGGGCTGGGCGACAGCCTGATCATCGCCGACGCACGCCCCGAAGCCCCCCAGCTGATAGCCGCCGCCGATATGGTGGTCATGCCCTCCGAAGAGGACCCATGTCCCTTGGTCGTACTCGAGGCCATGGCGGTGGGCAGGCCGGTAATAGGCACAGCCTCCGGGGGCATATCCGAACAGGTGGTGGATGGAGTGACCGGCTTCCTAGTGCCTACGCGCTCGCCTCAGGCCATAGCCGACAAGATAGTGCTGCTGGCCACCAACCCCGAACTGCGCACGCGCATGGGCGTGGCCGCCCGCCGGCGCGCCGAGCAGTACTTCCACAGCAAACGCCTCGGCGAGGAGTTCGGACAGGTCTATGAGCACATGGTTGCCGAGCGGGGGCGCAAGCAGGCTGTCCCTCCCCTCCAGCCGAGGTCTGAGAGGCTCTGAGCGACCTCCCCCCACCACACAGGAGATGAGCCAAACTATGATCGAGTTGACCCTTGGAGATGAGCGGGCGGGCAGTCGCGGCCCGTGGGCGCGCCTTGAGTTGCGGCCCGAGGGCTTGCGCCGCGTGCATGTCATGGGCGGGCCCGGCACAGGCAAGACCACGCTCGCACCCATGCTGGCGGCACACCTCAGCGTGCCCGTCTACCATCTGGATGATGTGATGTTCGACTGCTCCACCGGTTCGAAGGTGGTTCGCCCACTGGCCGAGCGGCTGGACGGGGTAAGGCGCATCGCCAGCCAGCCCGGTTGGGTCACGGAAGGCCCCTATTTGGGCTGGACCGATGAGCTGCTGCATGCCGCGGACGCCATTGTGTGGCTGGACCTGCCATGGCACGTGGCGGTGCGGCGGGTGGTGCTGCGCTACGCCCGCATCAAAGTGGCCGAGGCCGTGCGCCGGCCCGATAAGGCCAAACTGCTGGCCCTGCTGCGCTCGCCTGTCAAAGTGCTGACCACCCTGAGATGGGCCGGCGGGTACTACCACAGGCGTGCCCCCGAAGATGCCGCCCGGCGCGACGACCTAGACCACAGCCATGAGGCCGCCGTGGAGCGGCTGGCTCCTTACGCTGCCAAGATAATTCGCTGTAAGCACCCCTCCGAGGTGCAGGCCCTGTTGGACGCGCTTGTGCAACGGAGAGCGGCCGCCACAAACCGCGCACACAAAGCACGGAGCAAGCTCTGATGAGCAGGGTTACGGTGAGGGAATTTCACGAATCAGACCTGCCGCAGGTGTTGCAAGGGTACGCTCAGGTCTTCGGAGAGCATGCCGCCGAGCAGTTCGACAGGCGCAGGGGGTGGTCACTGGAGCACAACCCCTGCCCCGCCGATGTGCATCGCTGGGTGCTGGTGGACGGGGAGCGGGTAGTGGGCTTCTTGGCCGCCCTGCCTCAGTATTACACCATATGCGGGCAGCCGCTGGTCGCGTACACGCCCTGCGACTATCTGGTGGCACCCGAATACCGATTCCATGGGCTGCAACTGATGAAGACCTTCGTAAAGCAGTGCCCCAACTGCGTCACTTTCGAAGACGTAGAGGCCACCATAGGCGTCAATAAGTGGCTGGGCATAAAACCGGTCACGGCCTTCGACTGTTACGTGCTGCCGCTGGGCCCGCGTGGGGTGTGGTTACAGCTGGACTCGGCCACCCCTGCCGAGCTGGTTCGATCGCTCATCAAGGGCATGGTGCAGGGGCGAGATGCCCATAGGCACGTACAGCCCGTGGGCGATTTCGACGACAGCTTCGACCGCTTTGCCTTCGAATTGAGCGAGAGGGTGCCCGCCACAATGCATAGGGGCTGCAACTACCTGCGCTGGCGCTACCGGGGAGACTCGCCGCAAGCCGCCTGCACGGTGGTGGCGGTGCGCCGTAGCGATGGTGGCATTGACGGATATGCGGTGCTGCATGCCTACAGGCGTGGGGCCAAGCGAGGGGACATTCTCGATCTGGCGGTCATGCCCGGGGACGTGAAGACCGCCCGGATGTTGCTCGGATACGCGGTGGCGCACTTCCGCCGGCAGATGGTGGCGAGCGTGCGCTACCGGGGTGTGCTCCCGGCACACAGCGCCACCAGAGAGGCACTAAGGGCCTGTGGCTTCCGCCCAGCCCACAGCCTCCTACAACTCATGGTCAAGCTCCAATCCGCCGAGCACATGACCGTGGCCCAACAGGCCCATAACTGGTCGCTCAGCTTCGGCGATACCGAGAACAGCTACAGCAAATGACCGGGCCGACCAATAAGCAGATTGAGCAGGTGAAATGAATGAAGTCGGCATAGCAAGCCATGGGCGGCCGAGCCGCAAGCGACCGAACAACCAACAACACACAAGGCAAGAGAAAGGAAAAACCCACCATGACCACCGGCAACATCGTGCACACCGATCGCATCGCGCATACTACTGATAGCGACGACACCATCGAGATCATCAGGGACTTCATCGTCGAGGACATCTTGCAACAGCGCAACATCACACTATCAGCCAGCGACAGGCTCATCGAGAAGGGGTATCTGGCGTCCCTCGATGTGGTTGAACTGGTCATGTTTCTGGAGGAGCGCTTCGGCATCGAGGTAAGCCCGGACGACGTGACCGAAGAGCGTTTCGCCACGTTGGAGAGCATCGCCCGGCTGGTGGATGACATCAGGGAGGCAAGCCGTGTGGCCTGAGTTCACCCTTCATGACTTGCTCGCCAACAGCGTACAGCGCTACCCGGACAAGATAGCCATAGTGGATGGTCACCACCACTACACATACGCGGAGCTTGGCCGTCAGGCGCGCGCTCTGGCAGAGGCACTGCTGGACGAAGGCGTGCGCCCCGGCGACCGCGTGGGTGTGTACCTCGACAAGAGTTGGGAAGCGGTCGTGGCGGTGTTCGCGATATCGCAGACGGGGGCGGCTTTCGTCAACATCAACCCCCTGCTCAAGGAGCGTCAGGTGCGGCATATCGTGAGCGACGCAGGCATTGGCGTGTTGCTGACGTCGGCGGGCAAGCTACAGGGCATGTCGTTGCCGGAAGTGCACACCATCTTTTACGCGGGTGAGGATATGCCGGTGCCTATGTCCCAAGGCGCACAGGTGCGGTGCCGCTCTATGGTGCAGGTGATGGCGCGCCCCACGGACAGCATGCCCTTGCGGAGGGTGCCCGTGCCGGAGACCGGCATGGCTACCATCCTGTATACGTCAGGCTCCACGGGCCTTCCCAAGGGCATCATGTGGAGCCAGCACAATCTGGTGGTGGGCGCGCAGATCGTGTCCACCTATCTGGAGAACACCGCGGACGACCGGGTGCTGAGCGTATTGCCCTTCAGCTTCGATTACGGCCTGAACCAGTTGACCACTATGGTGAGGGTGGGGGGCACGCTGGTGCTTCAGCGCTCATCGTTGCCCGGCGAGATCCTGCGCAGTCTGCGCGACGAGCGCATCACCGGGCTGGCGGGCATCCCACCCGTGTGGGTGCTGCTGCTTCAAAACCACCGCGCCCTGAGAGAGCAACCATTGCAATGCCTGCGCTACATCACCAACTCCGGCGGCATGGTGCCGCAGGCACACATCGAGCAGTTGCGCAGGCTGCTGCCCTACACCAAAATCTATCTGATGTACGGGCTGACCGAGGCGTTCCGCTCCACGTACCTGCCGCCCGAGGAATTGGAGCGCCGGCCCACCTCCATGGGCAAGGCTATCCCCAACACCGAGATATGGGTGCTCAACGAACGCGGGGAGCACTGCAAGCCCGGCGAGGTGGGCGAGTTGGTGCACCGCGGTCCGACCGTGGCCATGGGCTACTGGGGCAACCCCGAAGCCACCGCCCGCGTGTACAGGTCCAACCCTTTCCTCCCACCACAAGCGCAGTGTACCGAGAAAGTGGTGTATTCAGGCGATCTGGTCAGGATGGACGAGGACGGCTTCCTGTACTACGTGGGCAGGCGCGACGAGCAGATCAAAAGCGAGGGTTACCGCATGAGCCCACAGGAGATCGAGGAACTGCTGTATACCCTGCCGGGCATTAAGGAGGCAGTGGCCTTTGGTGTGCCGGAACCTTCGGTGGGCCAGCGCGTGGCAGTGGTGGTGTCCCTGCAACCTGATCGGCCATGCACAGAGGACGATATACGGCAACATTTCAGGGTCAACGCCCCACCCTACATGATGCCCAAGTTCATCGAGATATGGGGCGAACTGCCCAAGACTCCCACGGGCAAGATAGATCGTCCGGCTGTGAAGTCCCGATATGTATCCCCGCTATCCGCAGAGGACGCCTGAAGCGATGAACACCTCAACAGATGCAGTCGAGACTGTGAGCATGGGTATGAGCATGGGCACGAATGCGAGGGCCTCTGATGGGCGCGATCCGAGCCACGCGCCCGGCCCCGGTGCAGAAGGCACTCAGCAACACAAGATATACATGCTGACTGCCCGCTTTGGCGGGGTGACCGCCGATGGAGAACTGAGCATCGGCGGCTTCCCCGTATCCCGGTTGGCCGCGCAGTACGGCACACCCTGCTTCGTATACAGCGGCGAGATGATCGAGGAGCAGGTAAGGCGCGTGCAGGCGGCCCTCGGCCAAGCCACCGACGTGTACTTCTCTATCAAGGCCAACCCCAGTCTGGGGGTGTGCCAGTTGCTCGCCCGCCTCGGCGTGGGCGCCGAACTGGCTTCGGGCGGGGAGCTATTGCTGGCGCTCAAAGCGGGTTTCGAGCCACGGCGCATCATCTTTGCCGGCCCGGGCAAGACCGACGAGGAGTTGGAACTGGCCGTGCGCCACCGGATCGGCGCGGTGAACGTGGAGTCGGCGGGCGAATTGGCACGCCTCAGGGCCATCGCCGGCAGGGCTGGTCAGCAGGTGAGTGTAGGCCTGCGCATCAATCCCTCTCTATCCCTGCTCGGCGCCAACATGCGCATGGGCGGAGGTACCCAGCAGTTCGGCATAGACGAAGAGCAGGTGGCGGGTATCGTTCAGCAGTACAGGCACGACCACATCGTGGACATCACGGGCATCCACGTATACACGGGCACACAGATATTCGACGTGGGCCAGCTCCTCGAACACTGCGCCTACGTGCTCGACATGGCGGGCCAACTGGCCGCGCAACTGGGCCGCCCGCTCAAGCAGGTGGATCTGGGCGGGGGATTCGGCGTGCCCTACTTCGACAAGACCGGCGAATTCGACCTACAAGCCTTCGGGGCGGGCTATGCGCAATTGCTGGAGCGCTACCGACGAGACGACCGCTTCGCGGGCACGCGCTTCGTGATAGAACTGGGCCGCTATCTGGTGGCCCACGCAGGCCTGTATATCACGCGGGTGGTAGACGTCAAGCGGTCGCGCGACAAGACCTATGTGGTCACCGATGGGGGCATGAACCATCATACCATGGCCACCGGCAACTTCGGTCAGGTGTTTCGCAAGCCCTACCCCGTGGCTGTGGTGAACCGCATGGCCGAGCCGCCCGCGGAACACATGAGCGTGGTCGGACCATGCTGCACGCCGCTCGACGTGATAGGCAACGACCTGCAACTGGCTTCGGCCCGCCCCGGCGATCTGGTGGGGGTGTTCTACAGCGGTGCGTACGGCTACAGCGCCAGCAGTCTGGCCTTCCTCAGCCACCCCACCCCCGCCGAGGTGTTGGTGTGGCGGGGTCGGTGCCATCTGCTGCGCGCTGCGGGCAGGATGGATCAGGTGCTGGACGGCCAGTGCGGCCTCGCCCCTGACGAGGACGAGTGAGGAGTGAGGAGTGAGGGGTAGGGAAGGGGTGTGCGTGCCCCCACACCCACACCCCCATCGTACAAGCGCCTCTGGGAAGGCGGTCGAGAATCAAAGTCATCAGAGCAATCAGGAGAGGTGAACACCATGCAACAGACGATAATTGACCGGTACCTGTGTTGTCCGGTGGACAAGAGCTATCCCCTCGTGCTGCAAGACGCCGAGGTGCAAGGCACAGAAGTGAAATCGGGGTACCTGCGCTGTCCGTCATGCGGGCACTGCTATCCCATCGTCGCAGGCATCCCTCAGATGTTCCCGCCGAGCCATGTGCAGGCAACCGAAGCCGCCGAGGCCAAGAGCGCGGAAGCTGAGGTACGCAACGCCGAGGTGATGACTTACGACGCGCAGTGGACCGACTACCCCACCAAAATAGAGTTCGAGGCTATGCTCAAAGCCCTGAACATCCGCAAGGGAGAGGTGGTAGTGGAATTAGGCGCGGGCACCGGCCGGTTGACCACGGTGCTGTCCCGGTTAGGCCCAACGATCCTCGCTCTGGACATCGCGTCGCGCTCGCTCGAACTCAACCGCAGCAAGTGCGAAAAGATACCGGGTGCCGACGTCCATTTCATAGCCGCCGACGCCTGCTTCCTGCCGCTGCGCGACTCGGTGGGCGATAAGGTGGCGAGCAGCCAACTGCTGGAGCACATCCCTACCGAGCCAGAGCGCCAGCGATTGGCCCACGAGGCGCGGCGGGTGCTCAAGCAAGGCGGAGTGCTCGCGCTGACCACATACAACTTTTCGTGGACCAAGCGCCGCTATGGGGACCGCGAGGGATTCCACAACAAGCGCGAACGCACCTTCTACTACTTCCGCTACAAGCGCGAGGAACTGCGCGAGCTGTTCCGGGCGGGTGGCTTCGAAGTCAAATCCGTTACCGGCCTGCTCAACCTGTCCAAGGGGCAGGAATCGCCCGCACTGGACCGGCTAGTGGCTATGATACCCCCCGTGGCCGCCCTCACCGGTCACTTGCTGTTCATCGTGGCCCGACCGCACCCCTTGGGGGCGAGGGCCGGCCTGCACGAAACGACCGGCGAGCGGCGGTGGGCTGTGGGTAGCCGGTAGCAGGGCGCCGGCAGAACCGGGACAATCCATAATAGCAGACGGCCCACCGACTACCGCCGGTCAAGGCTGAGCGAGTGCGTTATACAGCATCTTGCTGATCTGCGCCCGGCTGGCAGTGTTGCCGGGGCGGAATGTGCCGTCCTCGTAGCCGCCCACCACCCCGTGGTTGTACACCGTCTCCACATACCCGTAGAAGGTGTGGGACTGGGGCACGTCGGCAAAGTGTGGCCCACCAGACGTATTCACCGGCCAGTTCTTGGCAAGCACAATCATCTTGGCGAGCTGGCCGCGCGTCACCGGACTGCCCGGACGGAAGGTGCCATCGCCGTAGCCCCCTATCACACGCCGGTTGTAGGCGGTTTCCACGTACCCATAGAAGGTGTGGGACGGGGGCACGTCGGTAAAATGCGGTCCACCGGACGTATCCACCGGCCAGCCTTGCCCCAGCACGAGCATCTTGGCGAGCTGGCCGCGCGTGGTGCTGGCGCCGGGTCGAAAGCTGCCATCGTTGTATCCGCCCACTATCCCATTGCACGCCAGATACTGGATGTAACCGGCTGCCCAGTGGTCTGGGGGCACGTCATTGAACCTGATGATGCAGTGCGTGGGCGGCGTGGGCACCGGCGGCGGGGTGAACAGCGGGGGCGGCACCGTAGTTGATGGCATGGGAACCGGTGTGGGGGTGCGTGCCGCAGTGGGCATGGGGGTGGGCGTGGCCCGGCCACCATAGTAATCGGGGATGGCACTCTTGTTGAACGTGGTGGTCATGGCATAAGACTGCACGAAATACGGTCGCTCGGTGCTGTCTTTGTCTATCGCCAGCACGCCAATATACACGGGCATACCCCCTCCCGTGATTTTCACCACCCCAACCTCTTCCTCTCCTTGCATGGCCGCGACGTTCACGGTGAGGGTCAGCTGCTGCAACCGCCCGCCGGCCACCGGTGACTGCACTGTACCCGAGGCAGGCGACACGGTAAGCCACGGCGTGTCCGAGATCACCTGCACGTTGTAGCTCACAGGTTGCGCGCTGCCCGCGCTGTACAGGTAGGTGGTCAGGGTGTGCACCTGCGGGTCGCCAACGATGTGATCCACCCGGAAATTGTTGCCCGTGACCCCCAGCATGGGCATGGGCATGGCGGGGGTGTTCTGCATCACACGGGGTTGGTTGAATACCACCTCGATCTCGAACTGCGCCAGCCCCCAGAAGCTGGTGTCATCAGTAGACACGGTGAGGGTGTTCTGGCCCTGCCTGAGCCAACTGACCGGGAAGTCGTAGACGGTGAGAGCGTACATGATAGTATCGTCGTAGTTCACCGGCACCTGTGCAGTATGCCCGTTGATGTTTACCTGCAAAGGCCGGTCGGAGCTCCCGTTGAACAGCAGCTTGGCGCTGCGGGCCCTCGTCACATCCACGTCCGAACCTATGTTGAAGGTCATACTGTTGGTGCGCCGGTTCTCGTCTATGAATGGGTCGCAGCCGATAAGTCGGTTGTGACCAAGGTGCACCGTGCCCCCACACCCCGGTTGGATGAAGGTGCGCACAACAGGGTTGATGGAGCCCGGTGGGCCGTCGAACTGCCACATGTCCCAGTGGGCCAGTTGCAAGATGGTGGGCCACGGCGCGGCGAAGTCGGGGTTGCCGTCTACCTTCTCCGAGTTGTAGTTCTTGTGCGTCATGAGCCAGTACCCGCGCGTGAACGGCAGGCTGAACCCTGATGCCCGCAGCACGCTCACGCCGTTCACCAGCATCTCCGCTGAGGTCTGACTCACCTTGAGCACCACGGGCACGCGCACGTTGGCAGGTGTGATGAAGGGAGTATTGGATTTGAACTCGTGCACGGTGCCCCCGATGTTCACGGTGATCAGGGGCAGGTTATGGCCCTCGCCCTCGCGGTCGTCGTCGCTCTCATACATGGCGAACTCCACGCTGTCCGGCCACTCGCGCCCGTTCGCGTCGCCGAATTCATTATGGTTGGAGGGGATAGAGTCCTCGCGCACCAGATGGGCGGCAAACCACTTGCCATGCGAGTGCTGTGTGGGGGCGAAGTCCACCTCGAACTGCAACGTGCCAGTGCGCCCCGTGAAATCGAAGGGTACCCGCGACCTGATGTACAGCCCGCCCGTGCCCGGACCGTTGATCAACTGGGTATGGTAGTGCTTCTCGTTGTTGAACACCATGCGCGTCTCGACGAGGTCGCTGACGTTACCCACGAAATCGGTGGTGCGCACGTCGAAGTAGTTGTAATCGAGCTCGCCGTGCGAGCCGCCGTTGAAGTTCTCGAAGAAGGCCGCGTTACGCATGGGGTACTGCGGATCGGTGGCGGCGGTGGCCTGCACAGCAGCCGACAGGTTGCCCTGAGCGTCCATGGCCTGCACCTTGACGGTATAAGTGCCCCCGGGGGTCAGGCCATTGGTCTGGGCGGCCCTTGCCGTCCTGCCCACCACTTTGGCCTGATGCAGGGTGGCGCCTTCCCACACGCTGACCACATGCCAGACGGTCTGCGGGTCAGGGGAAGGGGTCCACGTCACGTGGAAAGAGGAATCCAGTGTGACCAGTTGCAGGTTGGATGGCGGGGCGAGATTGGGCACGCCGGGCACTGCCGCGCCGGGGGCGGCCACAGCGGGCGGCAACGGCCCAATCAAACCTGCCACTAGCCACATGATGCCAACGGGCAACATCAACATGACCAGCGGCCGGAGCTTGGCCGAGCACATGCCGGTTGCGCCGAAACGCCCGGTGAATTGGAGTCGGCCACCAAATAATCGTTTGATGAACATCATGGTCCTCCCATGCATGGAAGTCATAGTTTCGGAGATAGGGGTGTAGCGAAGCTGTGGCGTAGCCGGGCGCTGTGGTGCTGCGCAAGCGCCTCACGACCAATGCTCGGCGCTTGACTTGTGGGGCGCGGATAGTAGCAATGACATGCACACCGGGCTATCGTCCTGTGCAGGAGGTTGGTCCCCGGTATCATATCGGCTTGGCTGCCCAAACGACCGGTTGCGGTCCTCTATGTCTGCCGGTCTCGAACCTATGGCAGCCTCTGGCTAGAGCTTGCGTTGGACGCAAACCCGACCCCGGTCCGCCTCATCTCACACCGACTTCACCCCTCAACACTCGCAAGTGCGACCAACGTGTATGATGTGGGGGATATGTAGCCGGACTGCCCGCGGCGTCCAGAGTTGCACCCTCATCAAGATGTCCTCTTCTGGCCCAGACGCCGCATTCGAGACCGGGGCCATGCCGGTCCGTGCAATGTGCAGGGTGCGATGAACAGCACAGCGCCACCAATCCTTGCTAATCGTACAACTAAAGGGGGGATGCGGGCAATAGGACATAGGGCATATCCACGTTTAGGAATTATGGATGCCCTACGTAATTACCGGTACGTAAAACGCAGTAATTTAACCCCGACCTGTGGGCGGGGCCGGTGACGCGGCATGTGATGCACCCTCCACCCGATGCCTACGTTCGTTGCGCGACTGCGTGCCCGGCCACCTCGCGCACCAACCGCACCATCTGTTGCAGATAAGCGTCCAGATTCAGCCCCTGCTCCACCACTGCACGTCCCCTACGGCCCATGGCCCGCGCAAGCTCTGGATCGGCCAGCAAACGGTTGAGCGCATCGGCCATGTCGTACGCATCACCCACGCGCACGTACAGGCCGGTCTCGCCGTCGCGCAATATGTCGTTCTGGCCGCGGGTGCGGGTCATCACCACGGGTTTACCACAGGCCATGGCCTCGTAGGCTACCAGCGAGCCTGCCTGAAAGTCAACATCGTACAGGGGTATAGCAACCACGCGCGAGCGCCGGTACAGAGCGCGCAACTGCAATGGCTTGAGCGACACCAGCCTAACGTTGCGGGGCAGATCGGCCCCTTGCGCGGTGTTTTTACGCTTGGACCATGGGCTGGACGCAGCAATCACCACCAGAGTGCTCGCCGGGAGCATGCGCGCGGCCCGCAGCAGGGTGGGGTAGTCACGGAACTCCAGCCCCGCACTGCACACCACCGGCGCGTCCTCCGGCAGGTCTAGGCCCGCTTGGCGCAACAGTTGTGCGTCCTCGGCCCGTTCGGCATCCGAGCAGGCAGGCACCCAGAACTTATCGTCCGCTGGGTGCAGCACCAGCCGAACCTGATGTGGCGCCAGCCCCAGCCGTTCGCGTGCCAGCCTGTGCTGTGCCGTGCTGTAGCACACGGTACATGCGATGTGCGACTGCACCCCGAACAGCCGGTAGAACACCTGCTTCTTGGCGGGCGTCAGGTAATGCGAGATCATGACGTGAGCCATACGGACGCGGGTCAGTTTGAAGAGCATGCCCAGCACCAGCCCGCACGCTTCTTGATCGGTCAACACCACGTCGTACTCGCGGTGGCGCCACCACGCGGTGCACGCCATCGCCAGAGCATGGCCCCCAAGCAGGTGCAGCAGCCGGTACGGCCATGACGGGTTTGCCGGTGGGGCCAGCAGTTCGGCCCCCAGCATATTGCGCAGTTCGAAATAGTCCCTTCGCGGGGCCTCGCCTGCCTTGATCATGTCCGCCAGTTCGGCCTTCACCGGGGACGACACGACGATGGCGGCTCGCACGGTGGTTGCGGCCTTCGCGTCCGTGGTTACCGTACCGGCGTCTTGAGTAGCTACGTTGGAAACCATGCTCACTGCCTTCATTATGGTTCGCGTCCTTTCAACTAACCGCTGATGTACACTACGCTAACGAGTGTGCAGCGCATGTACAGCATATATGGTATACGAGCCATATTCAGCTCGGCTGCCCGACATGACCAGCGCGCTCTCGATGGTCACCAGTCGAGCGGAGCCGGGGAGCGAGGGGAGTGCGGCACTCACGCCACCGATGCCTTGCGGGTAAGTGTAATCAACCAAGTAGTCAGCGTGGCGCTCCCTCAACAAGCGGGCGATGGCTTGCCCGTCCGAGTACCCGCCGCTCAGGAACGGCCACACGCCCGGATCTATCAGGCCGCCGAGGTCAAGCACGCGCCTGCCCGAATAGAAGCCTATCGCACCGATCGGCTCCAGCGCCACAAGGCTGTCGCCCGGCGTGTGCTCCCTCAGCCATACACCCACCTCACGCCGTACATCTTGCGCCGACACGTAGTAGCGATAGTTGTTCACCTGCCGCTTCATCTCCTGAGCGTAGGCTAGTGCCCCGGCCAGCACCAGCGCTATCAGCGCCCAATAACCGGCGGCGCGTAGGGCCGGTCTGGCGCGCGGCCCTGTCCCACCGCTCACGCCCACCACCCTCGTCATGATCGAGTGGGCGCGTGCCAACAGCTTTCCCCCGTCCTGTTTTGCCAGCAGACCCACAGCAGCTACACCGACCGCCAACCCCACCGGGAGCAGGTTGATCAGGTACCTCAACTTCAGCAGTGGGAAGGCCCACGCATATAGGGCAAGCTGAGCCAGCAGGCAACCAACAAGCAACCATATCCATACGGAATAGCGGCGCGTGCCGGGTCGCGCCCACAGCACAGTACCCAGCATCACAAGCAGCACCCAACTGGCTATTGCCACGCGCGTTGCTCCCCCTTCGGAAGCGAAGTCCAGCAGTACCCTCAACGCGAAGGCCGCATGTTCCATCAGGCTCATCCCCAGCAAGTCGTGCAGTGTGATGCCGAAGTGCAACGGCAGAAAGACCAGCAGTTTGCCCGTCTGCGTGGGCGGCATCGGGGAGCCTGTGCTCGCCCATACCCAGCCATACCACGGAGCGATGATCGCGAGGGCCACCACGCCGAAAGCTGCCAGCTTGCGCAGCACCGCCCGCAACGGCCGGCGGCTCGACAGCCCTGCCAGCAAAACCGGCAACAGCACAACCGCGTTGTCCGGGCGGGTCAGCGTGACAAGACCCACAGCGATGCCCATCGCCATCGGTCTCTCCAGCCAACCGTCTACAAGCAGGTATGCCACTATGGCAAACAGGGCCAAGCTCAGACCCGTTTCCAGCCCATGGAGGCTATACTTCATGGCGTCCAGTTCCAATGTGTACAGCGTGGCGGCAAGCAGGCCCACACCGGCATATCCGCTCCAGCGCGCCGTGGCCTGCGCCCATACGCCCACCGATAGAGCGTACAGCCCCAACCCCAGATATTGCGCCTCCATAATTATGTCACTGCGCAACAGCACATGCACGCAGGTAAGCAGTAGCACCCAACCACCACTGGTCACGCCGAAGCTCACCTCGCCCGGATTGAACGACAGGCCATACCCGGTGGCCAGATTGCGCGCATACTGGTAGAAGATGTAGCCATCATCGTCTTGCGTGCCATAGGCACTGTGTATGAAGTGCATACCAAAAGCCACCGCCAGCACAGTAGGCACGATGACATGCAGGTACTTGACCGGCCACCCCACCACCATGGCTGCGGCGGAGGTGCCGACCCATCGCTGTGCCTGACCGGCTGCCACATGCCATGCTCCAAGGTTCATATGTATGTGTCTCCAGTTCAAGGGCCTTCGCTCGTAGCGGCGCGGTAGGCAGGCGAGGCGAGAACGATGTAAGAACGCAGAACAGGGCTACACGCAACCCCTCCTCCAACGCTCACTGTAAATATTCCATGCTGCCGCCAGCGTCCCGATTATCACCCCGAGATAGGCGGACAGTCTGGGGCTCATCAAGCCCTGATCCAGTACAACCACAGCTATGAAAGAGGCCAGCGAGCTCATTGAGAGAAAGATCATAGCCATGAACTCGGCACATTCCTGCTTCATGCGGTATATGGAATCGGATCGCAAGCGCGACACTTCAGAGGCCCGATCGGTGCGTTCCTGCTGTGGGCGCCGGTCTGCCGCCTGCGTACCTGTCGCATTCGCACCGGAGTGGGCGGCCCCGCCTCCATGGTCACCTGAGTATAGGCGGGTCATTTGGCCCGACCCGATCGCATACATTACCCATCGCCAGCGCGGCCCGGCGAGGCCAGACCTGAACGCATGATGGCCCTCCTCAACCTCCAGAGCCCGCCACCGGCTCATGCCCAGCCTGATGCATGTGGCGACCAACAGCACCGAACAGCCAATGAGCACCCAGAAGCTCACGAAACCCAATATGCCCATGCGCATCCACAGCCACAGCATGTTGTTGTGAGGCATGTACAGTTGCATCTGCCACTCACTCGTCAGGTCCACCATGGGCACCACCACCTCCATGGGCTTGCCGAAGCCCACGCCTATGATGGGGCTGAGGCTGATGGTGTAACGTAGGTTCTCGTTCTCCTGTAGTCGGTACAGGTTGGAGCTGAGGTCGCGCTCGTTCGGGTCCACGATGGAGCGCAAAGCCTGAGCCGGCGCACCCACCCCGCTCTGCCTGTTCCAGAAGACCCCCATATAAGCCGTCAGCAGCACCAAACCTGCCAGCACGAACTGCACCAACCGCACCCGCTGCTGTCTCGACCGCAGGGTGACCCACACCAACTGCAACACGACTACCACTACGAGGAACACACACATATATACCGCTCGGCGCCTGTTGATCAGCATGGTGTATGTCACCAGCGGCAGGGTCAGCAGCAACACCGGGAAGAGCCATCTGGCAACCCATTTGCGCCACAGAGCGGGCAACAGCACCAGCCCGAACGGGATGGCGAGGAACACCGAGTCATCGTGCTCCACAACGGAGGAGGCGGTGGCCCGCACCTCCGGGGACATCAAGATGAAGCGCCATACCGCCTCGAGGCATCTGGCTCCTATGAACACCACGACGATCCACAACAGGATACGGATGTGGCGCGGCTCGCTGATGGTGTTGACCGCGAGGATGTAAAGCGCCGCCGGGTAGAGCAGCGGGCGCATCTCCCACAACGATATCTTGAAGTCGCCCCCCGTGAACAGGCCAATGGCCTCGCCTATCACTACCATGAGCACGAACCACACCATCGGCCAGAAGAGCGGGCCGCGCACCAGCGGCTGCCTGCGGTGGAACCTATGAGCCAGCGCACTGCCCACCGCCAATAGCACCATTACCTCGAACAGGCTGACTTCCACGCCGTCAGGCAGGCCTCGATAACTCAGGTTGCGGAACACGCCAAGCTCGGATATGAACGTTTGCACATACGCAGACGACAGAGCATCAAACAGGATGGCCGTGACCACCGCTATATAAGTGCCCACCACGGGCCGGCGAACGATGCTGATCGCCATGATCAACCCTGCACCCAGAGCCAGCACCGTCTCGAAATTGTCGGGCATCAACCAAAGCATGGCCGCCAGACCCACGAAGGCGGCAAAAGTGGCCAGCATAACCGATCCACCCCATACGCCGCGTGAGCCGTGGGGCTTGGCAAGCTCTAGTTGCGTGATATGTCCCATCCTGCTCAGGGTCGTGGTGATCGTGTCGGTGGTCGTAATACCCATTCGGTGGTCGCCTCTCTTTCAGGCTACGCTACAGCACTTCACGGCGCGGCACGACGCAACACCACTAGGCTGATGGACATCGGCTCCACCGCCACGCTTACGGCAGTCGGGTCGGACACCGCCAACGGGTGGGCGACTATCCCCTGCTGGTGCTCGCGGTGGTATACATACCGGGTTGCTTCGGATCGAGCCGCGAACCCCTGCAAGGTCACTGCCACGTCGGCGCTCCGGAGGCGGTCCTTGTTGATGAGCATCAAGGTGAGAGTGGTGCCATCGCTGCTCAAGGCACCATAGGCGCTGAACAACTCCACCTGATCGCTGGTCGTTTGGACCGACTCCGAGCCGAACGTCGAGCCTTGACCGTCGTAGTTGCGATAGAACCGGAAGGCCCAGCCCACGGGGCTGCCCACTTCGGGCAGGCCCCACATGCTCGCCAGATAGACCCCCTCCCGGCCAAAGATGCCCAGCGCGTCTGCCGTCGCGATAGCCCCGCTCATATCGTGCACGCCCCCGAAGTTCCACTCGGTGATGCCTATATGGGTGCCCTCGTAATACTGGGCGACCATGCGCTTGAGGCGGGGCAGCAGGGCCACATTGCCCCACTCGGTGCGGGCCACCCAACTGGGCTCGATGAACTGGGCGTCCCACAGGGCACGCGGCGCCTGCATGCGCGCGTCTTGCGCAGCGGGGCTATCCTCCGCATCATCTTCGAACAGGTCAGAACTGGGGTAGTAGTGCACGGTGAGCACGTCCAGCGACCGGCTGCCCACGACTTGATCGCTCTCGCGCACCGATTTGAGGAACCAAGCCAGCCACGGCAGCCCACCGTGCGCCGCCCGGTCCGCAGCGGTGGCGAAGTTGTCACCGCCTCTGTCCAGAGCCGAGTACAGATATCCCGGCACGCCCCAGCTCTCCGGGCCGGCGATCAGGGCCTGTGGGTCGGCGTGCTTCACAGCACGTGCGTAGGTCAGAAACAGGGAGAGCAGGTCATCGTAGCCCAGCCGGACGGGGTGCACGTCCACGTGCGTGTCGTCCGCCCACAACTCAGGCTCGTTATCCATGGCATAGATGGGCGGCGCCATATCGCCCCGCACACTGCGCAGGTAGGCCACCCACTCGTCCTGATACACTTTACCGTCGGTGAGGTCCGGCGGGTAGCTGAAAGGCGCACCTTTTGAGGGCAAGGACTGCACGCTGGTGCGCGCCCGGTTGGCGCTGGGGTCATAGGGTTTGCTCCAGATGCCCGCGCTGAACTCGGTGAAAGCCACGTCCGAGCCGGGGGCGACAGGGGGTCCGCCCCCCTCAGGCACGTCCACCGATCTGGTGTCGTCGTTGCCGTCTTTGGCTACCCACCCGATCATGGGGATGGTCAGTATGCTGGCGGCACCCAACCGATGGTTGCGTTGAAGGAACTGCAAGGAAGCACTGCCGGGCACGTCATCACCCTGACTCACGTTGCGAAATTCCCAGTCAGAGCCTGCGTTGGACGCATTGATCTCCCAGTTGTGCCGAGTGCGCGCGTTGCCGCCCCAACGCACCAGACCAACCCCCAACCAGCGCAGCACATCTTCGCTGTCGGGCGAGCTTTTGGCAACGCCGTAAATTAGCGGGCTGATGGGGTGATGCTTGGAGGTATCCACGCTTACAGCGACTTGGAACGTAGCGCCCATGTCCCCGCCCGCGCTTCCATCGCCGCCCCCCGTGTCACCGTCCGTCATCTGCACGCCCTTGCCCTTGGTTCCCTCGACTGCTACTGCCGGCTGTGTCGGGGTGGCGAGGGTGACGAGAGTGGAGGAAGCAGTGGGTGTAAGGTTTGTTGCGGCGGTTGCGGTTGGGATGCTGGACACGCTTGGCCCGGGGTCGGAAGCACATCCCCCCGCCACCACCAACGCCGACGCACCCACCGTCAATAGGGCACAGGCAAGGGCACGTCTGCCTGTCCGCTTATACGCGTGGGTGCACATAGCCAAGAGCGTATGCATGCTAGTGCCTGACCTCCTCCGGCGGCGCACCGGCAACAGAGGGGTGCCTTTTGCCGACTCGCTTGGCCGAGCGCCAGCCGCCCAGAAAGAGGATGGTGCGCACCAGCTTCTCAGGGTCGTGGCGCACGGTGCCCGGCTGGACCACGGGCCTGACGATAACGTTCACGCCAAGCGAAAAGCACTCATCTAGGTCAACCTCTACCGGGAAACAGCCTCTGGCCGCGCTCATTGCCAGCGCATCAACCGCCAAGGGACCACTGTTGACGATAACGTAGTCGAGGAGGTTCTGGCGGCCAGCGCTCTCCAACACGGCACGGATGAATCTGGAAGCGGGCCACCCGTCGGTCGTATGGGGCTGTGTGAGGGTGTTGCAAACGAATATCTTGGCCGCGCGGCTGTCGGCCAGTGCCTCTCCCATCCCATCAAGTTGTAGTGGGGCCAGCACGTTGAAGTAGAGGTCGGCGGGACCGAGCACCACGATGTCCGCCTGACGTATCGCGTGCAGAGCGGCGTCCAAAGCAGGGGTGGGCAAGGCTAGCCTCACCGCACGCAGGCCCGACTTGGCCGCCGCCGCCTGCAATTCGGTGGGGCTGCTCACCTGCACTTCGGTGTCGTCGTTCAGGCGGGCCACCAGCGGGCAGGGGCGCAGGGTTAGAGGCAATACCTCACCCTGCACGTTCAACACACGGGTGGCGGCCCGCATCGCCAGCTCGGCGCCACCAGTTATCTCGGCGAGCGTGGACAGGAACAGGTTGCCGAAGGTGTAAGCACCACCAACGGGTTGGCTCAGCGGGTAGGCGAACAGGCGCTCCATGATCTCCTTGGTGGCCGGGTCGGCGCCCAGCGCCAGCAGGCTGCCGGGCACCCCGTCCACCAGCAGGCCGGGGCGCCGGCCGTCGGCTTCAGGCCCGCCCTCACCCTCCCCGTTGGCAGGGCCACTTGTGGGGCTATCGGTCCCGCCGTCATGCTTCCGCTCGTGGTTCTGTTCGTGGCCCCGCAACTGCGCATCAGAGTCGAAGGTAGATACCAGCACGGTCAACCTGCACGCGTAATCTCTCAGGCAGGCCAGCATGGCATCGGTGCCCGACCCGCCACCAATGACCACTACTTTCTTTTCCTGCCTGTCCTGCCTGCCCTGATCTTCTCGCATAGGACCTCGTCCTCTTCAACGGAATGGCGGCTCGGCCAGCCGGTCGGGCTGTCGAGCCGGTCTACATCTACATCCCTTCCCACATCCACAGCGCAGCCAATACCAACCCCAGCACCACCATCAGCAGATAGGTGATGGGGCTGAACAACCTGCCGGGCCGGGCGGCGTGCGGGGGAGCTTGTGGCGGTATCTGTGGCGCGCCTCTGCCCACCTTGCCTGTGTACCACAGGCACATGCACACCAATATAATCATGGCTACAAAAGTGTGGATCATAATGTGGAGCCTTTGTGAGAACTACCCGCCAGCACCGGATCGTTAGGTGCCGGCCTGTCGCGTAGCCCCGGCTATCCGCACCCACCTGCCGGGCGGGGCGCCGCGCTTACAGGAAGCGCTTCAAAAAGCGGGGTGCGCGCTCTCGGTATTCGTTCAATATCACGGCGGATACACGCTCGGGTGGCAGGCCGGCCAAGGCGCCGTGCAACTGGTCCAGCCGCGTGGCCCCGGCCCGCACCACCAAAGCGTAGTGGGGGGCAATGCGCGGCGGTAACATGCCTAGCTCGGTAGACTGCACAGGCGGCAGGTCTATGACCACTGCGTCACAGTGTTGGCCGAGCTTGGTCAGCAACCCCGCTTCTTCGAGCTTCTTGAGCGTCCTGATAGGGCTTAAACTCTTGCGCCCGGCAGGCAGCACCCACACGCCGGGCAACACCTCTACTATGGCATCGTTCAAAGGCACGTGGCCGGCCAGCACCTCGCACAGGCCGGGGGCTTCGGCCACCCCGCAACGCTCATGCAGGGTGGGGTTGGCGAGGTCCGCATCCACAATCAGCAGGCGGCCCTGTGCGCCTATCTCCTCGGCGCCCGCCGCGGCCAAGCCCAGAGCTATGGTGGTGCGCCCCTCGCCCCTCGATGGGCCGGTCACCCCAACCACGAAAGGCTCGCTCAGCGGCACCTCGCTCTGCAACTGCACGAACAAGGGCCTGCACACGGCTTGCAGATCGGGCATCAGCAATGGGTTCTCCGGGCGCTGGCGTCGTTTGGCTTTGAGCAATACCATCTAGGAAACTCCTTCTTGCCTCACAGGCACGGAAGCTGCGACTTCTTTGGACGATTCAGAGGACCTGAGCAGGGGCGACTTGGCCACATCGCGCTCCCGCTCGGCACCGCCCTCTGGCCCGCCGGGCCGCTTGCGGTCCTTCTTGCCGGACCGAGGTTTGCCGGCGCGACGCCTCAGGGTGGCGAGCCATCTGTTGTAGGGCACCACACCCAGCAACACATTGCTGAGAGTGCCCCCCTCGGCCATGACCACGGACTTGACGTCGTTCAGGGTGTGTATTGTGGGGTCGGTCCATGTACCCACTACTACCAGCGCCAGCACACACAGCATCGCCACCATCAGGCCCATGGCGGTGTTCATCAGGAAGTCCCGCAGGCCGGGGGTATAGGGCCGGGCATCTGTCGGCGGGTCCACGATCCTGAAGAAACTGGTGTTCAGTTCGGGAGTGGCCTCGGACTGCATGCGTATCTCATTGATCTTGTTGACCACCTCTTCGTATCGCGCCTGATCGGCGTTGTACTGGCGCTGTAGCTCGGCGAGAGTAGGGTTGGGGCTTGTAGCCAGCAGTGCATCGGGGTGCTCCTGTATGTACTTGTTGAGAGCGTTTTTGGAGTCTATCATAGCCTGCTCATAAGAGGCGCGTTGCTCCTCGTAGAGTTGCAGGGCCACCTCTGCCTGCCGCGCACGACTTGCGTTCAACTGTTTGAGGAACATCTCGATGGACTGCAAGATTATGTTTTTGCAATATTTAGTGTTGCCTTCCTTGCAGGTGAATTTGATCAGGTAGGTACCCTCCGCTTCGATCTGTAAGCCCTGCCTGATAGCTTGCAGCGCCCGCTCCTGCTCTACGGGCGTAGCCACAGGCATCTTGACCCCCTGTGCCACCCCCAGAGCAAACTGTCGCGTGCGCAACAATTCTATGAACACACTCACTTGATTCTCCGCAGGGCTTCGATACCTGCTGTCGTCGGGGTCGCTCGGAAAGTAGAGCGGCTTCTCCACCCACACCGTGGCTGTGGATGTGTACACGCCTTGCTTGGAATAATACAGGGCCGCCCACGCGGTCCCGAACACAAGCAACCCACACAACAACAGACGCCACTTGAGCCGGATGGACGTTTCGATGTAACGCTTCAATTGCTTTACCCCTTGTTCCATTTCTTGCTTGCCTCGCACACACCACGCAGCGAATGGAGTGCGAGGCCGGGCAGTTGGCGTCTTGGGCACACCAGACGCAGCCTGCATCCGCAGGCCATAGCCGTGCTGCATCGTGCCCAGTTTAGCAGGCCCGACTATACGGCCTGTGAATTGCCAAACATCAGCAAGTTACAGCTTTGTCAACAATGGTATTGGCATGTGTGCCGGCTCAAGATTTGCCATGGCGCATATTCTTACAGCCTCGTAAGCGGCTATCCGGCAAGAGGGCACACGCCCTGCCACCCCGAACCCCACCGACCCGCGCCAACTCTCACCACACCTCGGATACGCTCAAATGCCCGGGGTGGGACCATCCGGTGCCCCACATTGGTACTTTTCTCCTATCAAATACCCCTGTACTCGGACGTTATACAGTCAGGCCGCCCATCTGCGCGACGAGCACCTGTCTACTACGACATATAGGTGGCACCTAACTTGCCGATACAAGCCCTTGTGTTTGCCCATGTCAGCGCCAGCAAACCAAACACGCGCAGGCGAGTAGATCGAGCGGAGGAACGGCAATCGAATCGAGTTCAAGGAGGAGTAAAGGAGACATCGTTGAAATGAATAAGACTGCTCGCGTCATTTCGGCTTTCGTTATGCTACTCGCCGCAGTCGCAAGCTTCGGTCCCGTGAACGGGCGAGCCTCTGTGGGGAGTACTGTCCAAGTGTACTACGTGTATGCCGATGGCCTCACCACAGGCTGGCACGACTGGTCATGGGGAGCCTCGGTGATCCTTCAAGATGCCGCTTACAGGTACAGCGGCAGTTACTCCGTAAGCGCTGCTTACACTCAGGCATGGGGTGGGCTGTATTTCAGCCACGACGGCTTCAGCACCGCGGGTTTTGACCGACTGGTGTTCTACGTGAACGGGGGGTCGAACTCTCGCCAGAGCGTGGATATAACTCTGGTAGACCCTCAGGGCAACTTCATACGGCCGGTACCACTGAACGATTACGTGACCGGCGGCTATATAGAGGCGTATGTATGGAGGCAGGTGTCCGTGCCTCTGGCGGACCTTGGTGGGGACAACACCACCATCACAGGCGTGGTGCTGCAAGATGCCTCCGGCGGGCCACAGCCTCGCTTCTACGTGGACGAGCTGCAATTCGTGGGTGGTAGCGGCGGGAGCACACCCACAGCAGTTGCGACCGCCACCTTCACCCCCACACGTACACGTACACCCACACCCACGCGTACACCCACCCTCGCACCCACTTACACTCCGGTTGCCACACGCACCACGCAGGCAACCTCCACGCCTACATCTGCCACGGCCACGCACACCCCCACCCCCGTGAGCGGCCTGCCGCCGATACCGAGGGGATTTAGGGGATACCTGAGCATGGGCTTGTTCAACAAGGATACCGATGACCTGCTGCCCGGCATACCCTTCGACTTCAGGTACCAGTATCTGG
>DAOTTC010000150.1:0-2697 GCA_034437815.1 Chloroflexia bacterium
TATTCGACTGGGAGCAGGGTGCGGTGGTCGCGGTACAGGCCGATATGCCACACCTGCGCGGTGGGTATCAGGTCCAGAGCCGCGTCCACCATACCTATGCCCGCCCGCAGTATGGGCACGAAGCCTATGCGCTGAGACAGCTTACGGCCCACCGTGGGGGCCAGCGGGGTCTGCACCGGCACCTCCTCGGTTTCGAGGTCTGCGGTAGCCTCGTACAGCAGTAGGCCGGTTATCTCGCGCACCACCTCGCGGAACTTCTTGGGTTCGGTCTTCACATCCCGCATGAGCGCCAGCTTGTGCTGAACCAGCGGGTGCGTGGATACGTGCAGTTCTTTCATAGTCCTTCCATCGGTCGGGGCATTTATTGGTGGCCTGTGTCGGGCGCGGCCCACCCGGTACGGGCCAGCACCTCTCGTGCCACGTCCCCCACCTCCTTCCCCTCGGTTTCTATCAGCAGGTCCTCCACGGGCTGTTCCTGCCAGAGCCTGAGCAGTTCGCCTGCCCTGTGCAGGTGCCACCTCAGGCTCTGGCCGGTGTCACGCCCTTGCAGCCGCCTGTGTATGACAGGCAGGCCGGCGTTTAGCCTGACCACCAGTATATCAGCGCCCGGCACCGCCGACCGGTAGCCGGCAACAGAGGACCGGGTTTCCACTATATCCACTATGATCAGGCGCTCGGCCCCCGCCGCCTGATAGTTAGCCCACACCGCGGCTAGATTGCGCAGGCCGAGGGCGGTGTGGTGTGGGTCGTCTGCGGGGCGTGGGTAGCACCGACGCAGGTAGTCCATATCAACCAGCGCATGGGCAATGCTCAGCCCACGCAGGATGTCGGATGCTTCTCCGGCAACAGCGCTTTTGCCCACCCCGACCGGGCCGGTAAGCGCCAGCACAGGCACGACGGGTACATGTCCATGTCCATGTCCATGTCCATGTGCAGATGTGGTCATGGCCCTCGTCTGTTGCTGTTTTGGCATGCCAACCGTTAGCCGGGTCTGTGGGCCATGAAGGCTCAGTCAACGCCCGGCACGGGGAAGCGGGCGCACAGCCCGGCCACTTCCTCGCGCACCCGCGCCTTCACCTGCTCGTCCTGCGGCGAGCGCAGCACCTCGCCTATCAGTTGGGCGATGGTGTCCATCTCCGGCTCGCCGAAGCCGCGTGTGGTGACCGCCGGCGTGCCGATGCGTATGCCGCTGGCCTTGGCGGGGGGCTGGGGGTCATAGGGTATGGCGTTTTTGTTGACGGTGATGCCCACCTCGTCCAGCGCCGCCTCAGCCTCTTTGCCGGTCAGGCCGAGGGGCCGCACGTCCACCAGCATCAGGTGATTGTCGGTGCCGCCTGACACCAGCCGCAGGCCCTGCGCCTCCAGCCCGGCGGCCAGCCTCTTGGCGTTGGCTACGATCTGGCGCTGGTACTCCTTGAACTCAGGCTGAAGCGCCTCGTAGAACGACACCGCTTTGGCCGCAATCACATGCATGAGCGGCCCGCCCTGCACGCCCGGAAACACCGTCTTATCTATGTCTTTAGCATACTGCTCTTTGCACAGTATCATGCCGCCGCGCGGCCCGCGCAGGGTCTTGTGGGTGGTGGTGGTCACGAAGTCGGCGTAGGGGATGGGCGAGGGGTGCAGGTCCGCGGCCACCAGACCGGCGATATGCGCCATGTCCACCATCAGGTAGGCCCCGCATGCATCGGCTATCTGCCTGCACCGTTCGAAATCAATGATGCGCGGGTAGGCGCTGGCACCCACCACCAGCATCCGTGGCCGCTCTTCGATGGCCTGCTGTTGCAGCGCGTCGTAGTCTATGCGCTCGGTTTGAGGGTCTACGCCGTAGGACACCACGGTGTACAGCCTGCCCGAGAAGTTGACCGGGTGGCCGTGGGTCAGGTGACCGCCGAAGGCCAGCCCCATGCCCAGAATCTTGTCGCCGGGCTGGAGCACAGCCATGTACACGGCCATGTTGGCCTGAGCGCCCGAATGGGGCTGAACGTTCACGTGGTCGGCCCCGAACAACTGCTTCGCCCGCTCGATAGCCAGCCTCTCGGCCACGTCCACGTACTCACAGCCCCCGTAATAGCGCCTGCCCGGATAACCCTCGGCGTATTTATTGGTGAGCACCGAACCCTGCGCTTCCAGCACGGCCCGGCTTACGTAGTTCTCCGAGGCGATAAGCTCGATCTTCTCACGCTGGCGTCGCTCCTCGTCTTTGATGGCCTGCCATATCTGCGGGTCCACCTCGCTGAGCGGCCTGTCCACGGGGTGGGCACCGACCGGCGTGGGTGTTCGTGCTTCCGCTTGCGGCTGGCCGGAAAGAGTGGTATACATACTAAACGCTCCTGAGGGATTATGGGGGGTTGGTAACTTGCTGCAAGCATTATACACCCTTGACGTGCCCTTGAAAACTTCTGCATTATCCTTTACCTTCCGGACCCCACTTTACAGGGCGTGGGCGGGCGCAAGCGCAAGCGTAGGCACAAGGCGAGGCCTATATACGGGCCGTGCGGGCCGCCCGCCCGTGCCCCCACTCCGATAGTGCCTTGGTACCCTTGGTGAGCCTTGATGGATAATCTCTAACCACTGACGACCGGCGCGACCGGCGACCGGCGACCGGCGACCTAGTGCATACTCACGAAAGATGATGTGTAATGGTGAGTAATTCTGGTAGAATGGGGCATGAAAGCTCCATTGTTTGTGCGAACC
>DAOTTC010000151.1:0-21172 GCA_034437815.1 Chloroflexia bacterium
GCGTGCTGGGGCGGGCAGGGGGGCGCTGCTGTGCGCGCTGTTGATCGTGGTGCCTTCTGCCTTGCTGGCCGTGCTCTCTACCTCCAATGTAGTTTATCAGCGATATGCGCTGTTCGCACTGCCCTTCTACTTCCTGCTCGTAGCCAACGGGCTTGTGAGCATCGTGCTATCGGTCTTTGCCTCCACAGCGGCCTCGGGTGCCGGTGTGCAGGGTTATGGCCCCCCATGGGTCAGATGGGGGCGGCTCATCTGCGCGGTGGGTTTAGTGGGCTTGGTGGTGCTGCCGTTTGCCGTCGGCGCTCATGCCTACGTGGACCCCGCTCGTAAGTCGCAAGTTATCGTCAGGGGCAGCCTGCATCTGCGCGACTTGGCCCTTTATCTGGCTCGCCACGCCGGACCGCAGGACGCGATTATATTCGCGGGCTGGGACCCCACGGTCAGCATGTTCTACTGGCGGGACAGGCCGCCCGCTCCTGCCTTCAGCGTGGTTGACCCCCGAATATTCGACTACGAGCCTGCCGGGCATGTGTACTGGGTGTTCTCTTACGAGTTTTCCTTGCCGCAAGATGTGTTGGGTAGCGGGCGGTGGCAAGAAGTGGCGCGGTTTGGGGACGTGCTCATTTTGCGCCAGAACGCTTCTAGTGCTCCCGCAGGTGACACCCTCGACTGGTTCGCCCATGCCATGCTGGCCGCCTATCCGGGCCACCGCTACGTGGAGCAGGTGATGAACACGCTGCTGGGAGGGGTATATCAGGCGCGTGGGGAATTGGATCGGGCCGCCCACGCCTATCGAAAAGCAGGCACCCTCTTCCCCATCGGCGAGGAATACCTGCGTACCTCGCAGGGCTGGGCCGAGCGGGGCTATCTGCATAAGGCGTGGCGCGATGCCCTCATAGCCAAGAGCATGCAACCCTATAATCCCGAACTGCACACATGGATGGGTCAACTTCTCTCGCTCATGGGCGAGAGCACGTTAAGCCATGTTGAACTGCAACTTGGCGAGGTGCTTGCGGGCGGTTCGCCCGCACCAAACTCCAGCACTTCTAATACCAGTTATCCGAGCAAAGGTGATAAATAGCCGGGGGTTGTGGGGGTGTCCCCCATTTGTTCACTCCCTCGCAATGGGGGGTGCAGGGGTGCTCCCTTGACGGGGGTTGTGGGGGTGTCCCCCATTTGTTCACTCCCTCACAATTTATATGCCCTTCCATGGAGAATTGGTATAAGATGTTACCTGAGGTACTAAGGTAGGGGAACTCGATATGCGCGCATCGGCCAGCGCACGAACCATCGCCGGCAATGGCAATGACAGTACGGGCAAACGCCCCCTGCTCAGGCCTGCGAGCATCGGCGTGCCGTTGGCGTTGCTTATCGTCTACGCTCTGGGCTGGCTCGCCGCCGTGCAACAACAGGGCATCGAGAGCATCACCCGGCAGACCGATTTCATCGCTACCCACACCGGCGCACTGATAATAGAGCAGGGCAACGGCCCGCTCCTGTACGATTTGGACGCGCAACGCGCCGCACAGCGCGTTTTGGTCGCCCCGTACATCGGCCCAGCCGGAGGGCCTGCGCCGCATGCGAGCGGCAAATGGCTGTCCTACATCCACCCACCATGGGAAGCGGTGCTGTTCGCGCCGTTGGCGCAGTTGCCGGTGCCCGTGCTATTCGCGGGTTGGAGCCTGCTCATGCTGACAGCCCTCGGCTTCGCTCTCAGGGTCATGCACGGGGCCTTGCCTATGCCCGGCCACGCCTTGCCGGTGGTGGTCATAGCGCTGTGCACCTACCAGCCGGTGGCACGCTCGTTTATGCTGGGTCAGGGTTCCCCGCTCGTCCTGCTAGGGTTATGCGGCGCTTATGCCGCGCTCAAGCGCAACGCCCCGGTGTGGGCCGCGGCCTGCCTCCTGCCGGTGACCATCAAGCCGCAGGCGCTGATGCCGGTCTTGCTCTTCCTGCTGCTCCACCACCACTGGAAGACGCTGATGGGGTTTGGGGCATTGCTCGGCACAGCATGCGTGGCCTGCATGCCCCTGCTGGGTGTGGACTGGCCCCTGCGCTATCTGAGCATGCTGAGCACCATTGCCGACTCTCCACAGGCCGGGGTGCACCCGGAGATCATGCCCAACTGGCGCGGTCTGGCGACCGGCCTGTTCGGGGGATGGGCACCGGGTTTGGTCGTGCCGGCCTTTCTCTTGCTCGGCCTGTTGACCCTTGGGCTGGTGGCGTGGTGTGCGGTACGAGTGCCCGCCACGGCGTCCACGAAGCCCTCAGTACGCTCTGGCTCTGAGGGCCTAGCCGCCGATTGCAACCTCGACCCAAACCACAACGCATACCGGCCCGGCCACGACCTGCTGTGGGCGCTCGTCGGGGTGAGCGCTGTGCTCACCTCGCCCCACCTCAACCCCCACGACCTGACCCTGTTGCTGTTGCCTGCGTGGATAATAGCCGCGTATGCAACCTCAGGTCTGTGGCAGGCGCGCACATCTGCCTTCTGGCTTCTTGTGCTGTGGGCCGGCTACGCGATTATCCCCTTGACGTTCTACGCCAGCATGGACCTCGGGTGGCCTGCTCGGACCGTGATCACGGTCTTCCCCATCGTTGCAGTGATGGGGATGGCCGCCGTTCAACTCGCTCGCCAGATCGCACACACACGGCGGGGGCGTAGTCCGGCCCCCGTGCCGATGGGTGCGCCTCCATAACCGTGCTGCCTGCCCTGTTCTGTTGTATACGGTCTGACTTCCGACCCCCCGGTCAGGTGGTGGGGCGATATTGATATTGCCACCCCACTGCGCTGGCAGGCCTAAGCCTCTTTGGACTGTTCACCTTCGGCGGGCGAGTTCGAGCCTGACTCGGTCTGTGGCTCCTCGTCTCTGGGTTTAACCTCGCCATCCCGCCGGCCCGCCTTGCCGGACGCCCCGGGCACCTCCGGCGCGACCTCCACGTTGAACTTCACGTCAATGCCATGGCCGAAATCGGCGCTGACCACGTAAGTACCCGGCCTGTGGATCGGCTCGGCCAGTTCGATATGGCGGCGGTCAAGCGTGATACCCATCTGTGCCTGTAATGCCTCAGCCACGTCTGCGTTGGTCACCGACCCGTACAGCCGGTTCTCAGGTCCGACGCGCACCCGGATGACAACCGTCTTGTCGGCCAGTTGGGCGGCTTGCTTCTCTAAAGCTTCGCGTTCCTTAGCCTCTCTGCGCGCCGCCGCCTCGGCACGCTCTTGCGCCTGCTTCACATTGGTGCCGGTAGCCGCAGTAGCCAGCCCCTTGGGTATCAGAAAATTGCGGGCATAGCCGTCGGCCACTTCTTTGATGGTGCCTGCTTCCCCTAAACCGGGCACCGTCCGGGTCAGTATCACTTTCATCTCTTGCCTTTCTTCTCCCTCTATTCTTCGAGTCGGGGCCGATACTCGATCTTTTTCAGGGCTTGCGCTTGGCCTTGCCGGGCATAACGGCCACACGGCTTGCCTGTGCATCAGCGTTATGTTCGTGTTCCATACGCCCCATGCTTTCGCGAAAGCCCTGTCTTTGAAAAGACTGTAAAGCATGAGGCCCCTGCCCGAAATTATACCATACACCCATCCAGATAGGAGGGGCTTGAGGAGGGCACAGCCCTCCCCCAACATCTTATCAGGTTGTTGCTTGGGGCTATTATTAGAACAAATTTGCGAAATTTGCGCTCGAAACCCTTGACAAATTAGAACAAATTTGCTACAATTATATGGGATGCCCGTTACATGACCGCACATGAGGTCGCGAACCGGCTCTCAACGCTAATCGAGTTACCCAGTTTGGTTTGAGATTTCAGCTTAGGAGGCAACAGTCAGATGAGTGCTAAGAAATCGGCAACCGAGATCACAAGAGACGAGCTAAAGGACACGGACCCCCGGTCGCTCGAGGGCCAGACGGATGGGGCGCAGGCCCAGTCGGGCACTCATAATAGCGGTGCGCATGCCAGAACTGACCGGCCGTTCGATCCCACCCAGTACCTCAGCAAGTTCGACGGTCGGGACTACCTAGAAGTGAAGTGGCGGCTGTTGTGGCTGCGCAGTGAGCACCCCGATGCCCGCATCACTACCGAAATAGTGCAGCACAACGAGGAGAGCGGCTTCGCCCTCTTCCGTGCCGAAGTGGAAATACCGGGGGGTGGTCGGGCCACAGGTTGGGGTTCCGAGACGGTTCGCGACTTCCACGACTACATAGAGGCCGCTGAGACCAAGGCCATCGGGCGGGCGCTGGCCGCGCTCGGTTACGGCACCCAGTTCTGTCAGGACTTCGACTTCTCGGCCAAGGCCCGTCCCGGCACCATGCAGGTGGTGGACTCGCCAGTCAACCTCGCCGAGCCGCGCAACGTGATCAATCGCGCCAGCAGCTTCGGCAACGGCTCCAACGCGGTCAGAGAGCGAGCCGCCGGCGGTTTCAAGGACGCGACCGGCAATGATGGTGGCCGCATGCCCGCCGAGGGTGACGAGTTCGACCACCTGCCCCCGCCCGCTGTGGAGCGCCTGCCCGGCAGTTCGCAGGTCACCGAGAAACAGCTCAAAGCCATATATGCCATCGGGCGGGCCAGCAAGCGTCTGTCCGAAACGCAAGTGGACGATCGGTGCGCCGAAATCTTTGGTGTGCTGCCGTCCCAGCTAACTAAGGCCGAGGCATCACAGTTCATTGATATGCTAAAAGGCGAGATAGCCGCCTGAAGCACAATTCGATGGGTATGGGGAGGGCCAATGCCCTCCCCGACCCCCTCGGAGGCTAACGGCCATGACCGATGAGATGTACACAACCAAACAGGCCGCCCTCTACCTCGGTGTGACCGAGGCCGACATCCGGCTGGCAATTCGCGAGGGCAAACTACGGGCATGGAACTTGCCCGCCAACAGGGGCCTGCTGGTGCGCAAGGCCGATTTGCTTCGTTTCCGCGATAAGATAGGCCGCACCCTCATCGCCCGCCAGCTACCCCTCTTCACGGCGGACGGCCGAGAGACGCCGGCACCGGCAGACCGCAAAGCCGGGTTGGATAGCACGGCGGCCTGACGCCCATGTGGGCCTGCCCCTGCCCGCTACGAGGCGAGGGCAGGGGGGCGGATGAACGAAATCAGCAAACTTTCCTCCTCCTTGGTTGGGCAAAAGGGCGCTGTAGAGCTAGCTCTACAGCGCCCTTTTGTGTGTTCTGGCGGTCCGCCAATACCCACACCCCGTCAGCGGGGTACCCCTGCACCCCACCAACTGTGACTTACATTACAGGTCTACCAGCGGTTGCCACGTGGGGGGCCACCTTCGCGCCCTCGGTCGCGGTTTGGTCCCGGCCCACCCGGGCCACGCCCTCCCGCCGGGCCTCTGCCATAGCCGGGGCCTGATGCCGCACTGCCCGGCCCGCGACCGCCGCCCGGACCGTAGCCGGCCCCGCCACCGGGTGGGCGACCACCGCCGCTGTACACCACCCGGTCGGGGCGGTGGCCTTCGCGCTCATAGCCCCCACCGCCACGCACACCGGCGCGCTCGCGCTCGGCCCGCGGGGGCGGCATCTCGCCGGTCAGCACCGCTTTGCGCGATAGGCTGATCTTGCCATTGCGGTCTATGTCAATCACCATCACGTTGATCTCGTCGCCCACGTTGACTACGTCTTCCACACGGTCCACGCGGTAATCGGCAAGTTCGGAGATGTGCACCAGCCCATCTTTGCCGGGCAGGATTTCCACGAATGCCCCGTAGGGCAGGATGCGCACCACCTTGCCCAGATAGATCTCGCCCACCTCCGGCTCTTTGGTCAGGCCCTCGATCATGCGGATGGCCTGCTTTGCGCTCTCGCCATCGGTGGAGGCCACCAGCACCGTGCCGTCGTCCTCGATGTCAATCTTGGTGCCGGTCTGCTCGGTGATGGCGCGGATGTTCTTGCCGCCCGGCCCGATCAGTGCGCCTATCTTCTCGGGGTTGATCTTGATGCGCAGGATACGCGGCGCATAAGGCGACATCTGCTGGCGGGGCGCGGGGATGGCTTCGGCCATCTTTTCGAGGATAAACATGCGGGCTTCGCGGGCTTGCGCGAACGCCTCGTTCATGATCTCGAAGGCCAGCCCGGAGGTCTTCAGGTCGAGTTGCAGGCCAGTCACCCCTCTGGCCGTGCCCGCCACCTTGAAGTCCATGTCGCCCAGCGCGTCCTCGATGCCCTGAATGTCGGTGAGCACCACATGGCGGCTGCCGTCAAGGCTCTCCACCAGACCCATGGCGATGCCCGCCACCGGTGCCTTGATGGGCACGCCCGCGTCCATGAGCGACAGGGTGCTACCGCACACCGAAGCCATGGAGGACGAGCCGTTGGAGGACAGCACCTCACTCACCACGCGGATGGTGTAGGGGAAGGTGGCCTCGTCGGGCAGCACCGGCAGAAGCGAGCGCTCGGCCAGCGCGCCGTGTCCGATGTCGCGCCGCGAAGGACCGCGCCGCATACGCACCTCTCCGGTGGAGAAAGGCGGGAAGTTGTAATGGTGGATGTAGCGCTTGCTCTCTTCGATGCCCAGATCGTCCAGAATCTGCTCGTCCTCGGCGGTGCCCAGCGTGGTTACCGACAGCACCTGCGTCTGACCGCGGGTGAATATGGCCGAGCCATGGGTTCTGGGCAGCACACCAACCTCGATCCATATATCGCGGATGTCTGTGGGGCCGCGCCCGTCGGGTCGCTCTCCCCGCTCCAGTATGGCCGTGCGTACCTCTTCCTTGAGCAGCGCCTCGAACGCCTTCTCCACCTCAGAGGCGGTGAACACCAGCTTCTCTTCACCCACTACCTCTTCCGGCTCCACGAAGTGGTTGATCACCTCCTGCTTGAGGGCTTCTGTCTGGGCTTCGCGTATGGTCTTGTTGGGGTTATACGCTTCCTCGCGCAGTCGTGTGCCCAGATATTTGGAGATAAGCTCTTGCAGGGTGGTGTCGGGGGAGGGCGGCTCCCACAGGCGCTTGACCGGTTGCAGTTCTTCCACCATCCTCTGTTGCAACTCGACCGTGGGCTTGATCCCCTGCTCGAAACCGAAGCGTATGGCTTCCAGCATGATATGTTCGGGCAGCTCGTGCGCGCCGGCCTCCACCATGATCACCGCTTCCGAAGTGCCGGCCACGATCAGGTCTAGCTCCGATTCTTGGAGTTGGCGGGCGGTGGGATTGAGGATAAACTCGCCGTCAACATAGCCCACCTTGGCCGCGCCCACCGGCCCGTCGAAGGGCACGTCGGACAGCAACAGGGCGGCGGACGCCCCTATAATAGACACGAGGTCCGGCTCGTTCTCTTGATCGGACGACAGGGCGGTGATGGTCACCTGTATCTCCGAGCGCCACTGCTTGGGCAACAGCGGCCTGATGGGGCGGTCGGTGAGGCGGGCGGTGAGGGTGGCCATCTCCGAGGGCCGCCCCTCGCGCTTGATGAAACCCCCGGGGATCTTACCGGCGGCATACATCCTCTCTTCAAAATCCACGGTCAGTGGGAGGAAGTCTACCCCTTCACGCGGCTCCTTGGCAGCCACCACCGTGGCTAGCACTATGGTATCGCCATAGCGCACCGTACAAGCCCCTGAGGCCTGCTCAGCCAGCTTGCCCGTCTCTATGGTCAGTTCACGCCCCCCAAGTATCATACTGTATCGTTTCACTTCCCTCTTCACGGTATCTCTCCTTCATGTGGGGATTTCAAACTATGGGTCCCCGGCCCATATCACTGCGTGCGATAAAGGTCATGATGTCAGGTTAACTTCGGTCAGGATAAGCAGACAGCACTGGCAGGCATCAAAGCTTAAAGCCAAAAAGCTGATACGCACAACCTACCTGCTCTGACCACAACAGGATAGCATGAGACAGGCTCGGGTGCGACCAGCAAAAAGCCCCGGCTTAGGGCTTATTGCGAGCCGGGGCGGGTAATAACGTCGCGGATGCCAAGACGAGAAATCAGACTGCGGTAGCGATTGATATCCTTCTTTGCCAGATAGTTGAGCAGCCTGCGACGCCGACCTACCATCTTCAGCAGGCCGCGCCGGGAGTGATGATCGTGCTTGTGGACGTTGAAATGGTCCCTCAGTTCGTTGATGCGCGCGGTCAGGATGGCTATCTGGACCTCGGGCGAGCCGGTATCGCCCTGATGAACCTTGAAACTGTCGATGATCTGTTGCTTGCGCTCGTTCTGCAAGTCCTATCCCTCCTACGTTATGGGCGTGGTGCTGATATTGGTTGCGCCCAGATGCGAATGAACTGCTGTGCCTGTGTCTGCTTAGTCTGCTTACTGAGGGGAGGGGATAACTCGAGCTGTCTTACTCTCCACCTCTCTGCTGCAATCAAACAATTATAACATAAGCACATCACAGGGGCAAGGCCAGCGCCCCGCCTCCCCCGGCAACAATCTGGGGTCGCCGGTGGTCAGTGGTCAGTGGTCTGTAGGGTGCAGGGGTGCAGGGGTGCAGGGGTGCAGGGGCGCTCCCCGACATCTCTACTGTTTGCTCTTTCTTATGATGCGCTTGATGCGCTCGGCGCGCACCACGCAGCTCACCGGGTCTGGCGCGCGCGGTCCGAGGCACTGGCGTGGGCCAGCAGTTCCAGCCGGTCGTCGAGCGGGGCAAGTTCGACGGGACCGTGGCGGCGGGCGAGGGCCTGCGCCAGCAGATAATCGGCCAGCCGGGGGTTCTTGGGCAAGAGCGAGCCATGCAGGTAGCAGCCGTAAGCGGTCTTGTACACCGCGCCTTCGGTGCCATCTTCGCCGTTGTTGCCCCCGCCGATGATCACCCTGCCCAGAGGAGAGCACCCTTTGCCTAAGTAGGTGCGCCCGGAGTGGTTCTCAAAGGCCACTATGGTGCCCACGCCGGGCAGGCAACAGTCTATCAGCACGTTGCCGATGTAGCGGGTGTGGCCCGCCACGGTGTACGCATCGAACAGGCCGATGCCCGGCAGGTCGTCGCCTTCGAAGGGGTGGTAGTAGTGCCCCAGCAGTTGGTAGCCACCGCACACGCTGAGGATGACCGCCCCGCGCTCCACGGCCTCTTTGAGCGCATCACCCTTCTGGCCCTGAAGGTCCGCGGACACGGCTATCTGCTGTTTATCCTGCCCACCGCCGAAGAAGTAGAAGTCGTAATAGTCGGGGTCAATGCGGTCGCCGATGGACACCCGATGCACGCTCACCTCGATGCCGCGCCACTGCGCCCGGCGGCTCAGGGCGAGGATGTTGCCCCGGTCGCCATAGATATTCATCAATTCGGGGTAGAGGAAAGCAATTCGCAAATCCATGGTGTGTGCTCTTTCCAAATGTTGCAAGCCGCTATTGCTCCCAGAACTGGCTCTTGACCCAACCCCGCTCGTGCAGGAGCTTGCGGAAGGCCAGCATGGACGTGTATGTGGGCAGGACATACAGCGTTTGGCCGGGGGGCAGGTTCGCCAGCGCCGAATCGAGAGCGGGGCCAAGTTCCGGCTCCACAGCCATCAGGGCGGGGTCCATGCCCGCATATTTGAGGCGCACGGCCATATCGGCGGCACGTATGCCCGATACGTGCACGCGCCCCACTAAACCGGGGCGAGATGCCAGTATCTCGAAGTCCACGTCCCACAACCAAGATACGTCTCGCCCATCGGCGGTCAGGTCGTTGATGATGATGAGCAGGTGCTTGGGGAGCGTGGACTGCGCCCCGTCTTTCGTTTCGAGGGGGAACAGCATGCGCAACACCTCGTTGAAGCCCACGGGGTTCTTGACGAGGGCCATCAGCAGGTCTTTGCTTTCGGTGCCGGGCACGGGCACCCGCTCGATGCGCCCAAAAGCCGCTGTGAACCGTTCTAACCCCTGTCGTATATGCTCCACATGCAGGCCGGCGGCCAGCGTCGCCGTGGTGGCGGCCAGTGCATTGTACACGTTGTACAGGCCGGGCACTTGCAGGGTCACCTCGAAACTGCCTGCGGGCGTGCTCAGGGCAACCACGCTGCTGTCGGTGCCGTGCAGGGCCACGCGGTCCGCCACAACGTCAGGTCGAGAGCGCTCCAGCCCGCAGTGCGTACATCGCCAGTGACCGAGGTGACCAAGCAGTATCAGGTCGTACTTGAGGCGGCTGTTGCAGCGCGGACACGAGATCGAGTCGGCGGCATGGGGCAGAGAGTCGAGAGCGTACACCGGATCGGCGATGCCGAACGTGAACACGCGGGCGCGCAGGCCGGGGGCGTCCGCGAGGCAGGCGATGGCCGGGTCGTCGGCGTTGAGCACGACCGTGGAGCGGGTGGGCAAGACGGGTAGGGCCGCGTGCCACCGGCTGTATACCGTGTCTATCTCGCCATAGCGGTCGAGCTGGTCTCGGAACAGGTTGTTGAACAACACCACTCTGGGGCGCACGGCTCTGAGCACATTGGGCGCGGCAGCCTCGTCAACCTCGAACAGGCCGATCTTGAAGTCGTCGGGCAGGTGGCCGGTGGGTTTGGCCGCGCCCACCATGGCCGACACAAGCCCGCGCTCTAGATTGGAGCCGGAGCGGTTGTGCAGGGGTCTGAGGCCCGCGGCCTCGAGGATAGAGCCTATCATGCGGGAGGTGGTGGTCTTGCCGTTGGTGCCGGTGACCACGATGGCGCCCTCCGGCAGTTGGGCCGTCAAGGCGCGCAGTACGCCGGGGTAGATGGTCTGCGCCACCAGACCGGGCAAAGCGGTGCCCCCGCCCATGCCGAGGAGCCGGGTAGCCAGCGCCGAGGCCTTGCCTGCGGTAACGGCGGCCACGAACGCCGGGTTGGGCAGGATGGCTAGAGGGTGTGCGGTATGCTTAGCGCGTGACATTGTCCAGATCGTGGTCGAATTCAGAGAACCTTATCTCGCCCACCGGATAGAGTATTCGCCCGCACGAAGGGCACAGCACGAAGTTGGGGCTGGTGCGTGCCTGACGCAGCACGGCCACCGCCACCCCGACGTGGCAGCCCCCGCATATGCCATCGCGTACGGCGGCCACCGCCACCCCACCCTTACTGCGCCGCAGCCTCTCGTAAATTTGCAGGTCGGCCCATGGGATTTCACCGATGAGCCTCTGCCGTTTGACCTGCAACACCTTGGCCTGCTCAAGCAGTTTGTCTCTCTCTTCAAGCAGACCGTCTTTGAACTGCTGCCATTCCTTGGCGATCAGATCGAGTTCTTCCTGCTTGGCTCTGGCAATGGATTCTGCCTCTTCGACCGCCAGCATGGCTTCGATAACTTGGTCCTCCTGCGCTTTGAGGCGAGATTTGATGTGGGCTACCTCCTCCTGAAGGTGGGTGAGCTCTTTGGGGTTCTTGACAGAGCCGTCGTACAGGCGCTTCTCCTGCGTGCGCAACCGGTTTGATGTATCCTCGACATCACGCGATGCCTGCCGGAGCCTCGCTTGCTCCTGCGCGAGGCGGGATTGTGCCTCTTCGTTGGCGGTTCGGGCCGCGATAAGCCGGGGGCTGTCGGCCATCAGTTCTTCTATCTGGCGCAGGCGGGCCACGCGGCTGTCAAGGGCGCTGTCTATCTGCTGCAAATCGAAAAGCTGGCTGACGCGGCTCATGCTCATCCCCCCATGGTCATGCCACAAGACGATGCCGATACAGCTAGCATAACAGATAGCATGGCGGGTAGCAAGCCGGGCATGCCCGGTGATCACCCACCTGATCACTCCCTCACCCCCTCACCCCCTCACTCCCTCACTCCCTCACTCCCTCACCCCCTTACCCCCGGCCCCTCTCCTGCAAGGGAGGGCTTGGCCCTCCACGGCTTTCCCCTTCCCTCATGACAGGCGCAAGCTGACCATGTGCGGGCAAAGCCTCGCCCACTCGGCAGCCGATTATAAGTCGTATGAGGAGGCAAAACAATTTCTTGTGGGATTTGCGGCCCCCAGACCGTTGACAACGGGGGCAAGTGGTGCTATTATTTAGAACAGAAGTTCTGAGATTGAGCGTAGTTTGTCTGAGCCGATATGCACCACAAGCGGAGGTCAGGATATGTTTTTAGGATGGTTCGATGACAGCAAGAAGAAGCCCCCTGCCGAGAAGATCGAGGAGGCCGTAGAGCGATACATAGCCAAGTTCGGGGAAGCGCCCACGGTGTGCTTGGTGAACGAAGCCGACGCCACCCAGTACCGGGGGTTAGAAGTGAGGGTAGCTCCATATGTGCGGCCCAATCACTTCTGGGTGGGCCGCGAAGAGCCAACCGAGGAGGTGGCGCAGGCCCAAGCCGCGTAATCACCATGGAGGGTGGGCGCCGAACACCGAGATATCACATGAGGCTTATTCCTCATTCCTCGTTCCTTGCGCTGGTCCAAGGCTCTATCACGATCTGGCCGTGGGCCAGCCTCGCCAGTTCGGGGCAGGGCAGGGAGCCTGCCCCGGCTTCGCGGTTCGCATCGGTGGGGAACCGGCTGACGATACCGGCTATACCAAGCTGGGCGGGCGACATCTGGAGGGCGCAGATCACCGCCTCGTCGTCTCCATTAGCGCCTGCGTACACGATGCCCCGCAGTGCGCCCCACACCACCACGTCACCGCCTGCTATGACCTCGGCTCCCACCTGCACATCACCCAGCACGCACACATCGCCTTGGTAGTGCACAGACTGGCCGGGGCGCAGGCTGCACCTCAGAAAAAGCCCTTGGCCCACTTCGGGCACACCTGCCTCCACCATGGCACCGATCAGGTCCGGGCGGGAGCCACGCGCTCTGTTGCCTGTGGCAACAGCCGAATCGCCCGCCGCAAACGAGGGTGGCCTGCTCGCCACGCCATATCCCTCGGCCACCATGCGGCTCTGGGCCGACAGGCTCACAAAAGTCTGCACGCGCATGCCGTTGCGGGTCAGCATTTTGTAGAGCACGTCGAACTCGGGCCGGTCCATGATGCGCCGTCCCGCGTTCACGATGACGTTAGCTCCTTTGAAGAAGCCCGGTTGCGTATTGATGCGTTCTACCAGTGCGGTGAGCACCTGTGCATAGGGCACGTCATCGTCCAAAATGAGCAGGAGGCCTTCTCGCACCCCCTTTATGATCACAGGCTCCGTCACTTGCAAACACTTCCGCTCACTCGTGCTGGGTCTGCTACTTATCCACCTTGAAGTAGGCCTTGAGGATGGCATCGGCGACCGGCACAGCATACGTGGAGCCTTCAAGGCTCTCCTCGCCGCCCTCCAGAAGCACCACCACCGCTATTTCGGGCTTCTCGTATGGGGCGAAGGCCGTGAACCATGCGTGGGCGCGTCGCACTTCCTTGCCGTTCCTGACGGCTATAGGCTCGCCGTACTCGGCTGTGCCCGTCTTGCCGGCCACCGACACGCTGCGCAGGCTCATGCGATAATATGCAGTGCCCTTCTTATCGGCCACTGCCTGTCTCATGCCTTCGCGCACTATCGCCAGATTCTCGGCGGAGATGGGCAATCTGGTGAGCACTTCTGGCCGGTAATCCTCGACGACGTTGCCCGACCAGTCGGTCACCCTATAGACGAGCTGAGGCCTGTACAAGGTGCCCCCGTTGGCCACTGCGGCGGTGGCATTCACCAGTTGCAGCGGGGTCACCAAGGTGAAGCCCTGCCCGATGGCCGTAACCAGCGTATCCCCAAGCGACCAGTTGTCGCCCGGATAAGTGTGGCGCTTCCATTCGGGATTAGGTGCCAGACCGGGGGACTCGCCGGGCAGTTCTATGCCGGTCTGTCGGCCCATGCCAAACAACTGCGCGTAGCGGTGCAGCCTTTCAATGCCCAGACCGTTGAACTCGATGGGTTGTTTAGCCGCCGGCGTATAATAGCGCAGCCACATAATCTGCTCAGTGCCGTCCTCGCGCAATATGCGGCGGTCCTCCTGACGCGGACCGGCCACGATGTAAAAGAACACGTCGCTCGATACGGCGAGGGCCTGCACCACATTAAGCACGCCGTGCCCCTGAGCTTTCCAGTCTCGGTAGGGGTTGCGCTTGGCCTCGTCCCAAGTGTAGGGCACATAGATGACACCCGGGCAGAAGAAGGTGGTATCCTGTCGGATCACCCCCTCTTGCAGGGCCGCCGCCGCAGTGATCATTTTGTACGTGGAGCCGGGCGGATACGCCCCGCCGATGGCGCGGTTGAACATGGGCAAAGTGGGGTCGGTGTTCAGGCGGTCGAAATCGGCCTGCGATATACCCACCGAAAACAGATTGTTGTCATAGGAAGGCAGGGACACCATGGCGAGCACCTGCCCGTCGTCCACCCGCATAACGATCGCCACCCCGGACTTTACCTTGGCCTTGGTGATACCATCCTGTAAGGCGGCGGTCACCGCCCGCTGCAAATCGGAGTCTATGGTAAGGGTAACGTTATTGCCCGTGATCGGCGCGCGGGAAGAGATCTCGCCCACTATGCGCTCTTCGGCATTGACGATGACTCGCGCCATGCCTTTAGTACCCCTGAGATGTTCTTCCATGCTGGCTTCTATGCCGGTCTGTCCCACCTTATCGTCCGGCTCGTACAGGCCGTCAGCGCTTTCGTATTGTTCACGGGTGATCGGCCCCACGTAGCCAAGGATGTGGGAGAAGAGCGGGCCATCCGCATAGTATCTCACCGGCTCGGGCACCACGCTCACGCCGGGCAGACGGGCGCTGGCGGCCTCCACGACCTGCATGGTGTTATAGTCAATCCCGCGCTTCACGATCACCGGTTTGAGGCAGTTGTCGAAGCGGGTGATAAAGTTCAACTCCAGTTCGTTGTACACGCCTATGCCGGGCAATTTATCCAGTTGGGCGCGCACGGCTCTGGCGGCCTCCGGGGGCACGTCGGTACGCACGGGGTGCGGGTTGCGGCTGTGGGCGTTATTAGCCATGAGCCGGCCGATAGGCCCGCGCAGGTTATCGGCGTGCGTGTTCAGCAGCACCGACAGCCGGTTAGCCACCTCGCCGGCCTTATCGGGTGGCAGTTCCGCCGGCCTGAGGGTGATGACATCGCGCACGGGCACGTTGTTGGCGTTGAGCACCGCCACAAGTTCTTCGAAGACCTGCGCCCCTTCCACAGAGTTGGTGGCGCAGTTGATATCGTGAAGCTGGGCGGGGGCGACCGCGATTGAATAAGAGGGGTTGTTGACCACCAGCCGCTTACCGTTGCGGTCGTAGATGATGCCGCGGTCGGCTTTCTTGATGATGATGCGTTCGCGGTTGCCCTGTGCCATCTGCCGGTACTTCTGGCCCTCGACTATCTGTATGTGGTACAGCCCGCCGATCAGCAGCACCAGCATTATGGCCAGCGCCGCGTGCAGTGCGATATATGGGCGTTTGGTTATGCGCTCTCGCTCGATCACGGCTTATCCCTAAAAGCTATGCAATTGGGAGGGAAAATCGGGGCACACCCCCGCACCCGAAGTATACCCGCCGGCAGGGGTGGCTCCCCTGCACCCCGGTATTTGCGGCCTTCGCTCGGATAATCGGTGTTATCGGACACCTACCATTCCACCCGCATCCGACGACCCATGCGCTCACTGAGCCACAGCATGCAACTGTATGCGAGGGGCATCAGGATGGCGTTCAAGATGGCCGAGGGCACCGCCACGCGCACCAAATTATCCACAAAAGCCACTTCCATGCGCCCCAATGCCAGCAACAGCGCGAGGATCATCACATGGTAGAACACGGTGGCCACGAACACCGTCACCAGAGGCACGAACAGCCTGCTGTGGAAGGGGTTGGCTTGACCCAGACTGGCAAGCAGTGCCACCAGCACCAATATGAGCGCGTTACTGCCCAGTGGATAGACCGGCCCGCTCATCAAATCGAGCAACAGGCCCCCGGCAAAGGCCCACATGGTCGCATCGTACAAGCTCTCGACCAGACAGACGGCAACCACAAGCAGCACCACAAATTGCGGTCTGGCCGCGAGCGGCACGGCCTGAGGCAAGACCACAGACTGCACAAGGCTTGCCAGAAATAAGAGCAACGCGCCTACGTACACCATCTATGTGTGCCACCCCTGCCCGGTTGCGGTCTATTTCTGGCCGTTCTGGCCGCCGGTGATGACCAGTACACTCTCCAGAGAGTTAAGCTCTACAAGGGGTATTGCTTCGGCCTCTTTCTCCATCTGCACATCGCTCTGGGGGGCTTTGAGGACCTGTCCGGCGATCAAACCCTTAGGAAAGGTGCCGCCGACCCCCGTGGTCAGCAGGATGTCGCCGTCCTTGACGTCGGCGTCCCGCGGTATGTGGGTCATCACCAGCCTGCCGCCCTTCTGCCAGCGCCCTTCCAGCACGCCGGGGGTCTGCGTGCGTTGTGTAGCCACCGGGATGTGCGATGTGATATCGGTTATGAGCAGCACCGTGGCGCGGTCGGCTTTGACGGCGGAGATCTGGCCCACCAATATGCCGCCGGGGCTGACCACAGCCATGCCCGGCGCTATCCCATGGTCGCTACCCCTGTCAATGGTCAGCACCTCCATCAGGCCGGTAGGGTCACCCCCTATGTTGCTGGCAAGCACTGCCTTGATGTCGGGGCGGTCCACCTGAAACTTGATGGCAGCGCGCAACTGCTCGTTTTCGCGCTTCAGCTCCTGCAATTTGGCGTTTTCGGCGGTCACCGCGTCCAGCGCGGCCCTCAACTTCCTGTTCTCCTCCTCCAATTCGTTCATGCGGCGGATAGCATCAATCCAGCCGCCGATGGTGCCGGTCACATCGCTGGCGGCCTGCTGGATCGGGGTGAGCACCTGACCGGCGGCGCTCTCCAGAGGTTGCAGGTGCCGCCCCTGACTGAGCAGGATGAGCGCCAGACTGACCAGCACCAGCGCTACAAGGAGGTAAAGAGTGCGCGTCCACGAAAGAGCACGTTCTTTGGGCTTCATTTACTCTAACCGGCTACAACTACGGCCCGGCGGTTCTGGGCGCTGGAGCGCAGGATGCGGTCGTACTGCTCCAGAGCTTCCACGATACGCCCCGCCCCACGCACCACGCATGTGAGCGGGTCTTCGGCGATGTTCACCGGCATCTTGGTCTCCTGCGTTATGCGCTTATCCAGACCTTTGAGGAGAGCGCCACCGCCCACCAGCGTGATGCCGTACTGCATGATATCCGCTACCAGTTCCGGCGGGGTCTCTTCGAGCACCGTCCGAACCACCTCCACTATCTCGGATACGGGGCCGGAGATGGCTTCGCGCAGTTCGACGCTGCTCACGTCCACCGCTTTAGGGAGGCCCGTGACCACATCGCGGCCGCGCAGGGTGACCGCCAGTTCTTCCTCGAGTGGATAGGCCGAACCGGCGGCTATCTTAGCGGCCTCGGCCATGCGCTCACCGATGTGCAGGTTGTACTCGCGCCGGGCATACTGCACTATAGCCTCATCTATTTCATCGCCGGCCACGCGGATGGAGTGGTTGATGACTATGCCGCCGAGGGAAATGACCGCTACCTCGGTGGTGCCACCCCCTATGTCCACTATCATCGAACCCACCGGCTCCTGCACGGGCAAGCCCGCGCCTATGGCCGCGGCCATCGGCTCTTCGATGGGGTACGCCTCGCGTGCGCCGGCGTTTATAGCGGCGTCGTGTGCGGCGCGGCGTTCCACTTCGGTAACCCCCGAAGGGATGCCGATCACCACACGTGGCTTGGGGGTCATCACGCCCTGCGAGTGCACTTTGCGGATGAAGTGCTTGAGCATGGTTTCGACCATGTCGAAGTCGGCGATCACCCCATCCTTGAGCGGGCGGATGGCTACGATGTAGCCGGGGGTCTTGCCCACCATGGCCTTAGCTTCCGCGCCCACCGCGTAGGGGCGGCGAGTGCGTTTGTCAATGGCGACCACCGAAGGTTCGGACACCACGATGCCCTTACCCCTCACGTGGACCAGCGTGTTGGCCGTGCCCAGATCAATGCCAAGGTCACGGCTGAAGAGGCCGAACAACGCATTCAAAGGACCTATCATCTACGGTTTGTTCTCCTCTCAGCAGGGGGTCGAGCCTGCCATTGATAATCTCGGCTTATTGGTGCGGCGGGGACGGGCGCGGGAACAGGGTAGAACGGGCAAACGGGCGCACCCGTCAGGCAACTTGAGCATGCACTCTGGCGCCACGCTGCACCTAGTTAGATTTTAGATATAGCATACAACAAGGCAGTCGCAGATTGCCAAGTGATTATATGCCAGTCTAATTTGCCCTGTCAAGCCGGCCTAGGCCTCACCCATAACCGGGTAGTGTAATCGGGGGCCAATCTCCGCCTGCTGTCTACATGCTGTCTGCCCAGCGCATATTCATTTCATGCGTTACTCTGTGTTCTTCGTGTTCTCTGCCTTCCTCTTTGTCTCTGTGGTCCATATCCTGCCCACCGGTAACCCCGATCCTTGCCGGGACTCATATGGATCGGGTGGTTGTCAATGCAGGAAACCTGATGTATAATCTGGCCTACCTCTACGCCCATGATGAAGGAGGAGCCTGCCATGCCGGGGGCAACGACCACTCACGCCACCACCGCTCAACTCAGCCGCAACGACCGCCTGTTCGACTGGTATCTCATGCCAGAGGCTTATTCCGCACAGCTTGTGCATGCCGCCATCGAGGAATTCGAGCTTGGCGCGGGCCACACGGTGCTCGACCCATTCTGTGGCACGGGCACCACGCTCGTGGCCTCTATGCTGAGAGGGCACAACGCGCTGGGCATCGAAATCAATCCCTTTTTGTGCTTTGCCTCGCGCACCAAGACCCGCACCGATTTGGACCCATCCACGCTGAAATTAGAGACCGAAGTCCTGCTGGCCGAGGCGAGGCCCATCCTGAAACGAATGGACGGGGAAGCCGGGTGCCCGGCCGCCCTCGGAGACCAACTGCCCGACATGCCCCGCTTGGAGCGCTGGATCGCGCGGCGGGTGGCCTGCAAGGTGCTGGCCCTGCGCCGATGCATTGAGGAGTATGTGAGCCAGCAACACCGCGACGTACCTATGCTGGCCTTGGCCTCCATATTGAGGAGCGTCAGCAACATGAAGCTCTCCCCCCATGCCTTCGGCTCGCGCGAGGTGAAGCGCGACGCGCCTGTGATGTGCATGTTCGAGAGGAAGCTGAGCAAGATGCTCGACGACGTCCAATGGTTGCAGGAGCGGAAAGCGCATGAAGCTCTGGGCAGGGCTGAGGTGATACAGGCCGATGTGAGGGAAGCCGGTGGCCTGAGCCATCCCCTTCTGCCCGCCGCTCTGGCGATCACTTCGCCCCCATACCTGAACAATCTGGATTACACTATGCAGACCCGGTTGGAGCTGTTCTTTCTGGGTTTTGTGAAGGATATGAACGAGTTGAAGGCCCTACGCAAGCGCATGATGGTCAGCGATGCCAAGGCGATGTACAGGGATGTGGAAGACTGGCGGCGGGTGGAGCGCGTGGAGTCTATCCGGTTGGTGGCCGAGGCCATTGACGAGCGGCTCGGCCATCGGGGTTGGGGTTGGGACTACGGGCGGATGACCAGACAATACTTCGGTGGGCTGCTGAGGGCGATGGAGGCCGTGCGCTCCATGCTCGCGCCCGGCGCTCATCTCGTGATGATTCTGGGAGAGTCGGCGCACGGGGGCGTGCTGGTGCCGGTACCCGATCTGGCCGCCGAACTGGGCAGGCTGGCCGGTTACCGGCACGCACGGGTCAGGACCTTGCGCACCCGCCGCTCTTCTTCGCATGCATACAACCTGAAAGAGTGCGCGGTGGTGCTCAGCACCTGATGGGCCGGCTGAGACAGATCGGCCGCGGCCTCAGCTCCCCAATTGGACCTCTTCGGCCCGCAACAGCGCTCCGTAAACAGCATTGAGCGCGCGGCTCCGGGTGTCGGTGGGGTCTTGCAGTTCCCAGCGATTTGACAGAAACACGAACACAATATCCCAGTCGGGGTCTACCCACAGCAGGGTACTGCTGGCCCCGCTGTGGCCGAAGGCCCGCTCGGAGGCCAGAGTATCGCCGATGGGCGGCCACGAGGGCTTGCCCCAGCCCAGCGCGTAGTTGAAGGGCACGGCGGGCAGGCCACCCTGCAACGACATCTTACCCCGTGTGTAGTGGGTGGTCATCACCTCGATAGTGCGCGGGGCCAGCACCCTGTAGTCCGGGTCACCGTGCGAAGACAACCCTTGCCCGTAGAGCGAGCGCAGGAACGCCTGCCCGAAAGCCACGAGGTCGGCCGCCGTGCTCCACAGGCCGCCACCCGGCACCGCCAGCCGATTGAACCCCTCCAATTGCTCGACGCTGCCGAAGTCATACAGGGGGGCGGCCCTCTGCCTGTCCACCGGGCTGAAGGCGGTGTCAACCATGCCCAGCAGCTCGAAAATGTGTTCCCGCAGGTATTCAGGGTATGGCCGACCGCTCAGTCGGGTGATGAGTTCGGCCAGCACGCTGAAGGACAGGCTGTTGTACTGGTAAGCGGTGCCCGGTTCGAAAACCAGCCTTACCCGGCAACAGGCATCGAACAAATAACCGGCGGGAGGTTGGGTCGGCAACACCCGCGTTTCATCCCAAAAGCTCTGCTCGTCCAGTCCTGAGCAGTGCGTCAGCAGGTGGAAGGCTGTGATCCGCTCTCTGCCCCCGCCCGTGAATTCGGGCAGATAATTGACCACCGGCGTGTGCAGCAGCAATTTGCCCTGCTCCACCAATTGCATGATGGCGGTGGCTACGATGGGCTTGGTGATAGAGGCTATCTGGAAGATGCTGTCGTGCCTCAGTCCGTCGGCTCCCGGCACCACGTGGGTCCATACGGTGTGTTGGCTGTTGGCGACGGCCAGCACGATGCCGGGGTACAGGCCGCGCTTCACCGCATCTTGGGCGAGAGAGGCCGCATATTCGAGACGTTGAGTGTCAATACGAACGTTTGAGGGGCGCACCACCGATTTGTCTCCTCTTCGCATAGCAACCGATATAAGTTTAGCGCATCCCTCATGAACGCGCCATGCCGGTGAGCCGAGGCAGGCACCTGCGCGGCGCCGACCGGGGTCAACCCTGAAAAGCAAGAGGTCGCCCTTAATTGTGAAGAGCGACCTCTTACCTTGATGCCGACCCGCAAGTCGACTTCGGTTTCAGGGTGCGCTCTGCCGGGCCATTACCTGTTCAAGGGGTTCTAATAAGAGAACGTAGCCCCGCCTCACGAGGGGTGCACTGCGGGAAGAAGGTGTTAGCCACTATCTTGGACGTCTGCCCCCTTGTGACCGTGGCATCGGGCAGGAACCATGCTCGGTTCTGTGGGTCGCACGCCCCTGCTGGCGGCACTCCACACTGGTAGCCCGATATC
>DAOTTC010000152.1:0-18929 GCA_034437815.1 Chloroflexia bacterium
CCCACCCAGTATGCCCCTGCATGCAAGGCACCTGATGTACACATAGAAGGTGTGCGAGGAGGGCACATCGGTGAACTGGATGGCGCAAGGAGTAGCGGTGGCGGTGGCGGTGAGTGCAGGCGTGCCGGTACTTGTTGGTGTAGATGTAGGGACAAGGGTTGCGGTGTTAGTAGGCAAAACCGTGCGTATAGGTGTAAGCGTGGGCGTGGGTGTGGCCGTGGCTGTGGCTGTAACGGTTGCACAAGGCCCTCCGGTATAACGCTCTACCAGCGTGCTGTAGGCCCCGGCTGAGCCATGGTAACCCACCGTCCACGCCTCGACCGACGAGACAGCTACCACCGAGTTCAGCCAGTTGCCGCCACTGCTGTTGGGGCTGGGCACCACGCTCCACGTCGTCCCGTCCCAGTGCATGGTAAGGGTTTGCGAACTGCCACCACTGTTGTAGTTGCCCACAGCCCATACGTCGCCGGCTGACACCGCATCCACCCCGTACAGCCAGTTGCTGGCACTGCCGGGACTGGGGCTGGGCACCATGTTCCACTGTACTCCGTCCCAGCGCATGGTAATGGTGCGCACCTGACCGCCGGGCGGGTTGGTATTGTAGCCCACGGCCCACACATCGTTGCTCCCGGACCCGGCAACAGCGCGCAAGATGGTGAAGCCGGTGGGTGCGTTGGGGCTGGGCACCACGCTCCACGCCGTCCCGTCCCAGTGCAGGATCAGCGAGCGGTCCGGGTTGCCTGAGCCTACGCCGTAGTAGCCCACCGCCCACGCATCGGAGGATGACAGCGCGGTCACACCACGCAGTATGTTGTAGGAGGTGCCTCCGTTGGGGCTGGGCACCACGCTCCACGCCGTCCCGTCCCAGTGCAGGATCAGTGTTTGTTCGGGTGTGGTGAGGTCAGCCCTGTAAGTGCCCACCGCCCACACGTCGTTGGGGCCACTGCCCGCAACTGCATACAACTCATTATTCCAAGTGCCCACATTGGGGCTGGGCACTATGCTCCACTGCGAGCCGTTCCAGTGCATGGTAAGAGTCAGGTCGGGCACGCCTGAGCCGGGGGCCGGGCGGTAACTGCCCACCGCCCACACATCGTTTGGTGATATGGCGTACACCCCGTACAGCCAGTTGCTGGACGTGCCGGTGATGGGGGCGGATACGATGCTCCACGCCGTCCCGTCCCAGTGCTCGATCAGGGGCAGGGACGCAGAACTACTGCTGGGATTGTAGTAACCGACGGCCCACACATCATTTGCGGAGGCGGCAGACACCGCCTGCAAATAGTTGGTGTAATTGCCGGGGTCGGGGCTGGTTACTATCTGCCATGCGCCACTGGGAGGGCAAGTGGGTGTGGCGGTGGGGAGCATGGTGGTAGGGGTAGTGGTTGGGGTGGTGGTTGGGGTTGCGGGGCCTTCAGCTATGCCCCGTACCACGTAGATATCCTCACCGGTGCCTGAACGGGTATCGGTCCATGCGGCATAGATGTTGCCACTGTGGGCGGTCACTTGAATGTAGTCGCCGGCGGCCCGGTTGTAGCTGCTGGGGATGCCTATGCGCAGGTCGCTGGCTGCGGTGCTGATGCGCACGGGTGTGCTCCATGTCTGCCCATCGTCGGTAGATTGACTGTAGTAGATGTGGAAGATGCTGGTGTTGGGCAGGTCCCGGTCGTCGTACCAGATAGAGTGGAAGACGCCTTGCTCATCCGCTTCCACCCACGGCTCGACCTGATATACGTTGGATGCGCCGGGCGGGGCGAGAGGCGCCGGAGGACTCCATACGGTGCCGTTGGCCGTGCCCCTTGAGTAGTACACTATTGATGTGCCCGACCTGCCGTCGGCCCACATGGTTATAAGAGTGCCTGTGGAGGGGCTGACTGCGGTTGATGGGATGGGGTTCAGCCGCCAAATGCTGCAACCGGAGTTATCCGGCGGGCATCTGGGCGTGGTAATGGAAGCGATGGTCTGGACACTGCCGAAGCTCACCCCGCCATTTGTGGAGCGGGCGTAGCCCAGAGTACTGCCGGTGGGCAGGAATGTCACCAGCACGTCTCCGCCCGGCAGCGACACGGGCATGGGGAACTGGTATCCGGTGTTGGACACATTTACGATGCCAGACCAGCTTTGCCCGCGATCCGTTGAGTAGTTGAGCACTATAGGTGCCCCCCCGCCGAAGTTGCGCCACGCAGTGTACATCCGGTGGTAGTACGGGCTTGAAGGCACGTTATCTATCCACGTCCATTCTTTGTCGGAGCTTTCGCCCGTGCCCGGCAGATGCACGCCGGTAGAGAAGGTTATGCCACCATCGGTGGAGCGCGCTACCTGTATGCCCGCCACACCCCCGCCGTAAGGCAGAGCGGTGACGTAGCAGATGCCGTCGTCGCTGAAGTTCACCACCGGGTCGCTCGAATAGCTCGACACGGGTTCGCGCAATGGGAACTGCTGGTTGATCCAGTTCACGCCCCCATCCGTAGAGGTATAGATCCATACGTGCTTGGTGTTCGGCCCCGCCCGCTCGTCTTTGGCGGCCACGACTACGTTGAGCGGGTTAGTAGGGTTCACGGCTATGCTGGGCTCTTGCTGAGCGAGGGTGGGTGATGGATCGGTGTTGGCCCTGTAGTTCTCCCCGAACACAGGACCACCTGCCGGCAAGCGCAGTGGCTCGAAGGGCGAGGCGGGTCCGGTACGGCGGGGTGGCCCATCGGAGGGGGGCATCGATTCGCGCCGTATACCGTCCCGCGTCTGTTGCAACAATATGGGTCGGCTGAAAGCCACGCCCGCGGGTTGTGCGGCCTGCGCCGTGCCCGCTACAGGCGATGAGGTCATGCCTCCCATGGCAAGCCCCGCCGCCAACAGCAACCCCAGCACGGCCAACCACCTGTGTGATAGTGTCCTATGGTCCATTGGGTTATGCCCCCTCCCTGCCAGAGTTGGATTGTGGGCCGCTCACGCGATACACGTGTTCGATGGGTACGGCGCGAGACAGCAGGGCGTGTACGGGGCAGTACTTGGTCATGGACAACTCTACCGAACGCGCCACCGCCTTCACGTCTATGTCGTCGCCGCTGATAACGTGCTCTACCACTATCTCTGTGTAAACCTTGGGGTGCTCCTTGGCCCGGTTGGCATATACGTTGACCCTGTAGTGGGTGACCTTCTGGCGCTTCTTGCGCATGATGGAGATCACGTCCATGCCTGTGCAGGCACCGAGCGATACCAAAAGTAGCTCCAGAGGCTGGGGGCCGGAAGCCGCACCACCGAATTCCACCCCCGTATCGAGGGACAGCGTATGCCCGGATGGGGTCAGCGCATCGAACACCATGCCAGAGACCGCATCGGCCATAGCGAGCCGGGCCACTGTTTCGTATTGAGAGGCATTGACAGGTTCGGGCGCATATCGGGGTTGCTGACCAACACCGCCGGTATCGCCTGCAGAGTCAGATGTCATACAGGTTGGTCCTCTTTGTGGTTCGTAGTGTCATGGGAAAGCGAGCAGATGACCAACATGCCAACACGCCAGCATATTGGTCAGCTGTCTTCGCGGGTACAGGTAATGTACTAGACGGCGCGAATCGTGTCAAGCGCGTTCCCTTGACATCCGGCCATAACTAATGCACGTTCGTGCACGATGTCGGGGAAAAAAGGGGGGCCGGGGGAGAGCTTCGCCCTCCCCGAACCCCTCCTTCAGCGGGGAGATGGGGGAAGGCCGCCCCCCACTAGTGGGAACTCCCGTTCTGATGCTCAACTGCCGGTGGTGCATTTGCCTGCGGGCGCCGGTGTGTTATATACTGCACCTGTAAATTGCACATGATGTTACATGGCACCTTTCCATGAGGGGTGGCTTTGCGCAGGGTGAACATACTGGGCGTGTGGGTGCACGACTGCGATCTGGATGCGGCGATGCAGGTCATCGAGCGGTTCATCCAACAGGAACCGGCGCGTCTGCATCAGGTGTGCACGGTAAACCCCGAATTCGTGATGGAAGCCCGGCGCAACCCGGAATTTCGCGCACTGCTCAACACGGCCGACCTTGCCACCCCGGATGGGGTGGGCATTGTGTTGGCGGCCCGTCTGCTGGGTACGCCCTTGAGAGGCCGGGCCACCGGGGTAGCTATCGTCGAGCGGTTGGCCCGCCTGTCAGCCAAGCACGGGTTCAGCGTCTTCTTGCTGGGGGCCGCGCCCGGTGTGGCCGAGCAAGCCGCCCGAACTTTGTGCCGGCGCTTCCCGGGCGTGCGCATAACGGGTACCTACGCTGGGTCGCCACGGGACGAACACCTGCCCGACATTCTGGCTCGCCTGCGGTCCGCCGCGCCCGATGTGCTGCTGGTTGCCTACGGCGCGCCCCGTCAGGACCTGTGGATCAGGCGCCACCGCGACCAACTGCCGGCGTCCATCAAGTTGGCCGTAGGCGTGGGCGGGGTGTTCGACTATCTGTCGGGACGGGCGCCGCTGGCCCCACCGCTCATGCGCAGGCTGGGGCTGGAATGGTTGTACCGGCTGATCCGACAACCGTGGCGCTGGCGGCGCATATTGAGGGTCTTTGCGTTCGGAGCGCTGGCCCTCATGGAGAGCTTGGGGCGCAGGGCGCGCCCGGCCCTCAGGCATCCGAACCCTTGAGACCGCCGGCGAGCACCCAAATGCCGCGCTGGCACCCAGATTTATGACAGTACGAGATTTCAGCTCATACGACCCCGAAGTGCCGATGTACTGCTATCGGCACCCGGACGAGCAAACCTATCTGCGTTGTGGGCGGTGCGAGAGGCCTATATGCGCTCGCTGTCGCGTGAGCACTCCAGCGGGCTTCCGGTGTCTGGAATGCGCCAACCTTCAGGTGTTGCCCACATATGCGCTCGACACCGGCTACTACGCTAAGGCGGCGCTGGCGGCGCTGGCGACTGCCGGCGTGACCGGGTTGCTCATGGGGCTGTTCCCAGCGTTCGAATTCTGGGCGGCTTTGCTCATGGGTATAGCGGTGCCCGAGGCCGTGACCGGTGTTGCCAACCAGAAACGCGGCCCCGGCTTGCAGGCAGTGGCTATCGGCTCGATCGTGTTCGGGTTCGTGCTCAGTCGTGTGGTGATGGAGGTCTTCCCCGACTTCGTCATTTTGGGGGGCATCAACCGACCGTCGTATTACGACATACCCCCGCTGTTCGGTGCCTTGCCGTTCTACCTGACCCAGTACACCATACTGTGGTTGGTCATGGCGGTGTTCCTCGCATACCGGCGACTCCAGTAAGTGAGCCAGACTATGGACGACGACACTCGCAGACGGTTAGAGGCGATAGTGGCTCGCTTTCGGGGCCTATCGGTGCTGGTGGTGGGCGACCTCGTGCTCGATCACTACACCATCGGCAAGCCAACGCGCCTGTCGCGTGAAGCGCCCATCCCCGTGTTGGAGTTTGTGCGCGAGTATGTGGTGCCGGGGGGAGGCACCAACCCGGCCTGCACGGTGGCCGCGCTGGGTGGTAAGGCCTATCTTGCCGGGGTGGTGGGCGATGATGACGAGGCCCGCAGGCTCAAATCGGAACTGGAAAAGCATGGGGTTGACATCAGCGGGGTGGTCATAGACCCTTCCCGCCGCACCATCACCAAAAAGCGCATAGTGGCACAGGTCACCCCTTCTATGCTCCAGCAGGTGGCGCGCGTCGATTTGGTGGACCGCAGGCCCATCAACGGGTGGGTGGAGACGGCCCTGACCGGGGCTATCGAGAACCTGCTGCCCGCGTGCAATGCCGTGCTGTTGAGCAATTACAAGAGTGGTACGCTCACACCTGCCGTAGTGGACAAAACCCGCCTGCTTGCGCTGAGCCATGATAAGCCGCTGACGGTTGATTCTCAGGGCGACCTCGACCTGTTCCGAGGCTCCAGCATTATCAAATGCAATCAGGCAGAGGCCGAGGCCGCGCTGGGCCGCCCCCTAGTCACAGAGCAGGATTTCGAGCGTGGCATGGCGCAGATGATAGCGCACCTGCAAGCGCAGGCGGTGATAGTGACCCGCAGCGCCGAGGGGATGTCGGTGATGACCCGCGACGGGCAGTACTGCCACATCCCGGTGACCAATACGTCCGAGGTGTTCGACGTGACGGGCGCGGGTGATACGGTGATAGCCCTCGTCACGTTGGCGGTGGCGGCGGGCGCTGACTTGTTTGATGCCGCCCGTCTGGCCAACTATGGCGCCGGTGTGGTGGTGCGCAAGTGGGGCAATGCCGTGCTCAGGCCGGAGGAACTGATCGCCGCCCTCCGGGAATAAATTCACGCGCGTCACGCTCTCGGGTTGTCGCTTCCCAATGCTATCAGAGCTTAACCGAGCCATAATGCGTACTCAAGAGACATGTTGTGTGAGAGGTAGAGGTAGAGGGAGGGGGCCGGGCAGGCCGGGGAGGCCGGGCAGGCCGGGCAAGGCCGTGCCCCTTCCGTATCCCATCCATCTGTTACTCGGCACATGGCCTGCAACAACGATGAGCATAAGAGAAGCAAATATGTTGGGGGCACGCTGGACGCCTTTCACACTTATGGTGTGCGGGCTGGCGGCGGCACTGGTGGCGATGCTGCTTGCGGGTTGCGGGGGCACGGGCACCGGAGCCGTGCTGTCCGACGTGCGCGCCTCTACTCACCTGATAGTGCCCGGCTCGTCGGGCGTGGGCGAGCCTGCCGGCGCGCTGGAGGTGCGCTATACCCTGCACAGGGACGCTCAGGTTGACGCCGTGCTTGAGGGGCCGGTACGCGCCGAACTGTTGTCCGAGCAACAGCGTGCCGGGGAGCACGTGCTCCGATTCAATGGGGTGGTGTCCGCCCATGAGCGGGCAGGGGATTACACAGTAGTGCGCAAAGTGGTGCCCGATGGGGACTATACCATCACCATATCGGCTGAGGGCACACAGCACAAAGTGAGCTTTACCGTGCGAGGCGCGCATACCGACCCACCCTCGCTGGACAACATCGTGGTGCACCCGGATGTCATCTCGCCCAACAGTGATGCCGTGGATGACGTGTCGGAGGTGACATTTCGCACCGATCAGACCGCTACTCTATCGGTAGAGCTGGTGGCGGCCGATGGCACCGGCACCTTGATGCTGGCTCCCACCGAGAAAGGCCCCGGCGAGCACAACGTGGTGGTGAGCGGGCAAGACCCGTTCAGCGACGACCCAGCAGGCGAGATCTTGCCGGATGGCACCTATACCATCACCATACGCGCACAGGACCATGTGGGCAACAGCGTGGAGGCCTATCGCCCGTTGAGGATAGAAGGCGGTGGCAGCCCGCAGATACAGGTGCTGCGTGTAGAGATAAGCCCTCGCCAGATCATGCTGGGGCAGGCCATCAGCGTAAGCATCACCGTCAAGAACGTGGGCAAGGTCCCCCTGCGCACGCAAGGGCCCGACCCCGGCTATACCTACACCACCAACGACAGCTATTCTTCCATCGAAGGCCACAGGTGGGTGGATAGGGCGGGCCTGTGGCGCGTGGGCGTGGACTGGGACGGCAACAGCGGGGGCGGTGGGCCGTACCGCTACCCGTTCCGCTGGGGGTTCGGCAAGACCCTCATGCCCGGCGAAACTGTCACCACCGGCGGCACAATAATAGTTCTCAAACAGGAGCGCACCATGTGGTTCTACGCGGGTGTGCTGCAAGAGGGCATCCGTATCGTGTTGGATCGGCTGGGGCGGACACGCGTGGACATAAGCTTTTGACCGCTTCCAACCACCCTGCTTGGTGCACCCTTCACCCTTCATGGGAGAGGGAGACACCCACGCCATCATCCAGCCCCCCTCTCCCCTTGTGGGAGAGGGGTCGGGGGTGAGGGGTACAAAGGGAGAGGGGCCGGAAGGCAAAAGCAAAGCAAACATACACGTGCGGTAAACGAGGCAAAGTTCTACCGGCACCCGGAGCGTGGGCGAGCGGCCTGCCCACATTGCGAAGGCGGGGTCAGGTGCTAAACATGCGGGCCGCACGCCCGCGCTCCGTCACCAGTCCCCCATGCTTGGTGCCTTGGTGGTTACCTCTAACTACTGACCAGTGGCGACCCCCGATTATCGGTGGAACCTAGGGGTTACGAACGCCTTGACCATGCTCATACCTCGGTGCTAAAATGGCGGCGGTGCGTATTAGAATGAGAGCAGGAGACCGGTCTCACCCCCCAAAGCGCGAAGGCAGGTATGCGCGACTGCGCGTGATGCCGGCGTTGGTGTGTCTGGCGCTGGTGCTGGCAGGCTGTTGGCCTTTTACGTCAGGAAACCCGACCGGTCCGTCTGCCGCGCAGTCGCCACAGCCCACTGCCATGGCGGGTACGGGCCAACCCTCGCCCGAGGCCACGCCCCTTCAAGGCAGTGACGATGACGCGCTGGACATCGCCGGGCAAATGCAGGACCCGCCCACCCTAGACCCGGCGCTGGCCTCTGACGCCTATTCCCTGTTCATCATCCGGCAATTGTTCAGCGGGCTGGTGGCCTTCGATGACAGGCTGAACATCGTGCCCGACATAGCCGCCGCCTTGCCTTCGGTGTCCGCCGATGGCAGGACCTACACGTTCGTGCTTCGCAAGGGCGTGCGCTTCCCCGATGGGCAAGAGGTGACTTCCGCCGATTTCAAATATTCGCTGGAGCGGGCCACCGATCCAAAGCTGGCAGGCTCGCAGTCGCCTTTGGCCCTGCCCGCCGGCCTGTATCTGGACGATATCGTGGGTGTGAAGGATAAGCTCGAAGGCCGGGCCAAGGAAGTAGCCGGCATCCAGACCCCCGACCCGTACACGCTGGTGATCACCATAGATGCGCCTAAGTCCTACTTTCTGGCCAAGCTCACTGCTGGACCGGCCTTCGTGGTGCAGCGCTCCAACGTCGAGTCCGGCCCCGACTGGACCGAGCGCCCCAAAGGCACAGGCCCATTTCGCCTCGAAAAGTGGGTGCATAACCAGCAAATGGTGCTGGTAGCCAATCCTGACTACTACGGTGGCCGCCCGCAACTGCCCCGCATCAACATATGGATGGGGGCCAACGCACAGGGCCAGCTACAGCAGTACGAGGTGGGTGGGCTGGACGTGGCCGATGTGCCTGTGGACGATATCGAGCGCGTGTCTGACCGCAACAACCCCATGTCCGCGCAGCTTCAGACCGTGCCCGACCTGTCGGTCACATATCTGGGCTTCAACCTACGCCAGCGTCCATTCGAAGACCCCAAAATACGCGAGGCCTTGTCTCGCGTTATAGATCGCCAGAAGATCGCCCGCGTGATGTTCCAATCGCGCGTTACGCAGGCCAGAGGCTTCGTGCCCCCGACAATGGCCAACTACAACCCCCCTGATGTTGATGATGGCCTGAACGTGACCCGCGCCCGTCAACTCATCGCCGAATCCACCTACAAAGACGTGAAGAACCTGCCGAGATTGCGCCTGTACACCAGCGGTGACGCGCTGGGCCCCATGCTCCGCGACGTGTTCAGCCAGACGCTGGGCATAGAACTGGAAGTGCACGAAGTGGAATGGTCCGACTATCTGGAGGGGCTGGGACGTGGCGATTACCAGATGTTCACCCTGTCGTGGGTGGCCGACTACCCGGACCCGGATGCTATACTGGGCAGCCTATTCCGCTCCAACTCGCCCGCCAACTACACCGGCTACCGCAACGCCGATGTGGACGCTGCCCTCAACGCCGCCGCCACCGAAACCGATATGGCCCGGCGCATGGCCACATATGCGCAGGTGGAGGGGCGCATCCTACTGGATCATCCGGCTGTGCCCCTGTACCATTCGGTCACCTACACGCTGGTCAAGCCCTATGTGCACAACCTCAAGGTGACCCCGCTGGGCATCCTCAACCTGAAAAACGTGCGCCTCGGCCCAAAATGAGTAAGGAGGTGCAGGGCACTCCCATGCCTGCGGGCACCCACAGGGTTCGGGGGTACACAAGTCCCCCATATCGTGTTGGTGGTTATCCCCTGTCTTACGGCGATTGAAATGTCAGCGTATTTTCTCCGACGACCGGCCATAAGCGATGAGCACCCGCAGGTAGAAACCCTGCGGGTCGAGCAGGTGCGCGACCTGCGCTTGCCATGGCTCAGCCGCTTCACCAGAGATACCCTTGCCGCACAAGTGGCCGCCCACCCCGGCATGGCTTTGTGGGTGCCTCGGACGGGCGAGTACGTGGTTGCCGGTCCGTGGCGGCACCGGCGTGACATCGCGCAACTGCTTGAGGTGCACGCCCGGCGCGGCAGACCCGCCCTAGTGAGTACCCTGCTCGATCGCCTGCGAGACCAAGGGTACGAGCTGGCCGTGGTGCTGGACGACGAATGGGCCGCCGACCCGCGTCTGTTCCAGTCGCTGGGCTTCGAGCACCTCGAGCGGGTGGTGTATTTCCAGAAGGATTTGCGTCGCGCCGGTGCGCTCCAAACAGCGCGCACCCTGCCCTCGCTCGATTTCGCCCGCCCCGGCCTCCAAGAGCTAGACCTGCTGGTCCAGCTCGACCACGAGTCGTTCCCGTGGCTGTGGTGGAATAGCCGCGAGGAGTTCGATCTTTATATTCGTATGGACGGGGTGCATATATACTCGGCATTCCATCAGGGTCAGCCCGTGGGCTATGCCTCGTTCACCATGTACGACGGCTGGGCACATCTCGATCGGCTAGGCGTGGTAGCACAGCATCAAGGCAAAGGCTTCGGGGCCGCCCAACTCCATCACGCTCTACTGGCCATGTCCGACCTCGATGCTGCCTATGTAACCCTGTCCACGCAGGAGTCCAACGTGCAGTCTCACCGCCTGTACGGGTCTTTCGGCTTCCGACAGACGACAGAGCATATGAACCTGTATGGGGTCACACTGGACAGGGGTTAGAGCTTATACCAAACCCTTTTCGAAAAGGCTGTAAAAAGAAGTGCTGTACCCTCAAGCCTTAACCCCTAAAACCAATTATCCGAGCAAAGGCGATAAAAAGGCGATAAATGGTGGGTGCAGGGGCGCTCCCCTGCCGGAGGTACCCTCCGAGTGCGGGGGTGTGGGGTATTCCCCATTTCTCCCCTCTCCCTCGTCAAATGGGGGTGCAGGGGCGCTCCCCTGCCGGGGTGTGGGAGTGTCCCCCAGTTCCCCCACCTGTCTCCTCCCCACAGCGGGGGTGCAGGGGCGCTCCCCTGCCGGGGGTTGTGGGGGTGTCCCCAACTCCCCCACTTGTCTCCTCTCCCCACAATTTATAGCCTTTCTGTGGTGAATTGGTATAAACTCTAGCCGACATTTCACGTCATGCGAGGAGGGAGCTATCATGAAAGTGCTCATGTTATCTTGGGAATATACGCCGCACATCGTGGGTGGGCTGGGCAAGCATGTGGTGGAGCTTACCCCGGAGCTTATCGCCTGCGGTGTGGAGGTGCATCTGGTAGTGCCCCGGCTGGCGGGCGGCGAGTTCAGCGAGCCCCTGCCCCTGCCCGACGGTAGTCCGGCCACCAACGGCAGTCGGGTGTACAGGGTCAACCCATCCGACATCCGTGGTGATTTCTTCGCCGACCGCTGGCACGACAACGTGGAGATAGAGGCCTTCTGCACGCAACTGATTCGCCAGCACGGAGGCTTCGACCTGATCCACAACCACGATTGGCTGACCGGCTTTTCTGCGGTGGCCCTCAAGCACGATTTCCACCTGCCCCTGCTCACCACTATCCACGCCACCGAGATGGGTCGCAACCGCGGCAACCTGTATGGGGGCATGCAACGCGCCATCCACCAGACCGAATGGTGGCTGACCTATGAGTCGTGGCGCATCATCACATGCAGTCAGTACATGGCGTGGGAGGTGCGTACCTACTTCAACGCGCCCGAAGACAAAATTGATGTCATCCCCAACGGCGTGGACACCCGGCGCTTCGATGCCCTGCGTGGGCGCGACCTGTCGGACTTCCGCGCCCGCTTTGCCCTACCATGGGAAGCCATAGTGTACTATGTGGGGCGCATAGTGCCTGAAAAGGGGCTGTCGGTGCTGATTGACGCCGTGCCTCTGGTGCTGAGTGAGTGGCCTAACGTCAAGTTCGTGCTGGCCGGCGGGGGCAGCGGCTACGTGGACGAGCTTCGTGGAAAAGCCCATGCCCTAGGGGTCGCCGACCGTATAATCTTCACCGGGCGCATACCTGACGAGGAGCGCGATGCCCTGTTTATGGTGGCGGACGTGGCAGTGTTCCCCAGCTTGTACGAGCCGTTCGGCATCGTGGCGCTGGAAGCCATGGCCGCGGGCTGTCCGGTGGTGGTGAGCGACGTGGGTGGCCTGTCGGAGGTGGTCAGGCACAACGAAACCGGTATCAAGGTATATCCTAACGATCCCGGCTCGTTGGCGTGGGGTATACTGCACACCCTCAAACACCCCGAATGGGCTAAGATGAGGGCTAAAAACGCATCCGAAGAGGTGCGCGCCCTGTACAACTGGCACCGCATCGCTGGCATGACCATTGCGGTGTATGAGCGCATCGTTAGAGAGGCGCGCGCCACCGACTGGGCTTACAGGGTGTAAGGTGGTCAGTCTCAACCCAACCCACAAAGGAGCGAGGGTATGTTGTTGTCGGACAAGCGGATAATTGAGGAGATGGAGAGGGGCAACATCATCATCGAGCCGTTCGAACCGCGCCAGCTGGGCACCAATTCCTACGACGTGCGGCTGGGGCCTTATTACTACATCCCCAACCACAATATGGTCACGGTCAACTTCACCCATGAAGAAGATGCGCGTGCCTTCTGGCTCGGCCCCCATTATGCCGGGGACGGGCAGATACACATACGCCCCGGCGATACCATTCTGGCACACACCGAAGAGATAGTGGGCGGGCGCAACGGCTTCACCACTTCCATGCGCGCCCGCTCCAGCATCGGGCGGTCGTGCATATCGGTGTGCAAGTGTGCGGGCGTGGGCGACGTGGGCTACATCTCCCGCTGGACCATGGAGATCACCAATCACAGCCACGCCACCGTCATCCTGCCGGTGGGCCTGCGCGTGGCCCAGATATTGTTCTATGAGGTAGGCCCGACCCTGCGCGAATATCAGGGCAAATACGGCTCGTGGCGCGAATGGTCGCCACAGGATATGCTGCCCAAATTGTACCGGGACTACGACCTGCCGCACGTAGGCCTCGCCCGGTTGCAAGCTCACAATGGTGCGGTGCCCAGCCCGACCGGAAGCCGCTAATCAGCACCCGGATAACCCGTGTGCGCGTGTGCGCGTGTGCGCGTGTGCGCGTGTGCGCGTGTGTTGCCAACACGCTCGCACTTATGTTAGACTGTATACGACCCTTGCTACGGCTTTCCGACGCCCGGCTATCGCTGTATGGGTTCATCGCAGGTTCTTCATCGAGGTTGCCGGCCGGCCAGCCTCCACGAAGGGCTTATGCTCTTCTGTTCATTATCGTAGTCAAGTATCGTAGTCAAACGGCCTTATGCCATTACGCTGTGAAAGCCCCATAGCCATCTGCTTCCGCGCACCGGCGGCCCAGTGCATCATCTGCGGCCGCCACTTCTGTGTCAAGCACGGGGATGTCGAGGCCTCGGTGTGCCGCATTTGCAGGCCCGTGTACCGCCGCCGCCTCGCCGAGGAAGCCGCGCAGGCCGCCGAGCTGGAGCGCCGGGAAGAAGCCGAACGCCGCAACACCGAAGAGGGCCTGTGCGGCTGGTATGACTGCCCCAACTCTCTGTACGCCCGGTGCGAGCGATGTGGCCTGTCCTACTGCCCGCGCCACCTCAACCGTTACCGCTACAGCTACCGCTATCGCACCCGCCGGGGCATCTACCGCAGGCAGGCCGAGGTCACCCTGTGCGACGCCTGTAAGCATTACCTGCATGAATACAGAACGGAGAAGACTTGGCGAGACTATGCCTGACCAGCCTCACTTTCACCACCCATACCGCCCACCCTACAGACCCGTCGTGCTGGTGATACTCGACGGCTGGGGCATCAACCCCGACCCCGAATACAACGCGGTGGCTCTGGCCCACACGCCCAACATGGACCACCTGTGGGCCGAATACCCGCACATCACCCTCAATGCTTCCGAGCATGCGGTGGGCCTGCCCCAAGGGCAGATGGGCAACTCCGAGGTGGGCCACCAGAACATGGGCGCGGGCTTCGTGGTCTATCAGGAGCTTACCCGCCTCGATAAAGCTATCGAAGACGGCTCTTTCTTCGAGAACCCGGTGCTGGTGGGCGCATGCGACCATGCCCTCCGGCGTCATAGCGCCCTGCACCTGCTGGGCCTGCTCGGTCCGGGGGGCGTGCACAGCCACTGGGCGCACCTGTTCGCCCTACTGGAACTGGCCCGGCGCAGGGGTGTACCCCGCGTGGTGTATCAGGCCTTCACCGATGGACGCGACACACCCCCGCACAGCGGCAGAGGCTTCATGCAGACCGTGCTGGAGCGGATGCGCGAATTGGGTGTGGGGCAGGTGGGCAGTGTGTCGGGCCGCTACTATGCCATGGACCGTGATAGGCGCTGGGACCGCGTCAAAAAGGCCTACGATGCCATCGTGCACGGCCTCGGCCCGCGCTTCCCCGAACCGCTGGCGGTGTTCGATGCCTCATACGCGCAGGGCGTCACCGACGAGTTTATCGTGCCCTCCGTGGTGGCCCCCGACGGACACGAGCCGCAGACTATCAAAGACGGCGACGCCGTGATATACTTCAACTTCCGGGGCGATAGGGGCCGCGAACTAACCCGCGCCATCGTAGACCCCAACTTCGACGGCTTCGACCGGGGCCGCCAGCTTCAGGACCTGTACTTCGTCACCATGACGCGCTACGAAGAGGGCCTGCCGGTGCACGTGGCTTATCAGGCTATGGAGGTGCACGAACCGCTCGCCAAGGTGCTCAGCGACCACGGACTGCGCCAGTTCCACATCGCCGAGACCGAAAAGTATGCCCACGTCACTTTTTTCTTCAACGGGCGGATCGAACGGCCCTTCCCCGGCGAAGACCGCTTGCTGGTGCCCTCACCCAAGGTGCCCACATACGACCTCAAGCCCGAGATGAGCGCCTTTGAGATCACCGAAGAGCTGGTTCGGCGCATCACAGGGGGTGAGTACGACTTCATCGTGGCCAACTACGCCAACGGCGACATGGTGGGGCACAGCGGCAAACTGGATGCCACCATCAAAGCTGTGGAGGCGGTGGACCAGTGCATAGGGCGTGTGTACGAGGCCGTAAAGGAGGTGGGCGGCGTGCTGATCATCACCGCCGACCATGGCAACGCCGAGATGATGCGCGACCCGCAGACGGGAGGCCCGCACACCTTCCACACGACCAACCCCGTGCCTTTTATTCTGGTGGCCCCTGACGACAGTCCCCTGCGCCACGCCCGCCTGCGTGAAGGAGGCCGCCTGTGCGATGTGGCCCTCACAGTGCTGGATATAATGCAGGTCCCAGCGGCCAAGGATATGACCTGTCGCTCGCTCATACAGGGAGTGGGCTGACAGGTAAAGGGTACCCCTTGTGGAGCGAGCTGGAGCAAGCCTGTTCACCCGCAATCACACGTAACGGGCATTGGATTCAATGTCTAGGCTAAAGCCGTGCTGCACTGCTTCGGCGTAGCGGTAATAGGCCGCCGAGGCGATCATGGCGGCGTTATCGGTGCACAGGATCAGTGGGGGGTATCGGAAGGGCACCTTGAGGCGCTCAGCCAGCCGCTGGCGCAGGTGAGCGTTGGCCGCCACGCCTCCGGCTACCAGCACCTCGCGTGCTCCAAACTCTTCGGCGGCCATGGCGGTCTTCTCCACCAGTATATCCACCACCGCCTCTTGAAACGCCGCGGCTAGGTCGGCTACTGGTAGTTGAGGCTTGCTCGCCTGCTCGGCTTGCTCATGGTGCCGGTCGGCTTGCTTGCCATCTCCATCATCTCCATCTTGCACGGCCTTCTGCCAAGGCACGGGCTTGCTGGTGGTCACGCCGAACTCCTGTACCTGTCGCAAGAGGGCAGTCTTCAGCCCGCTGAAGGAGAAGTCGTAGGTGCCTTTCAGCCACGCTCTGGGCATGGGGAACCGGTTGGGGTGGCCGCCCTCTGCGGCCTTCTGGATGGCCGGGCCGCCCGGATAGCCAAGGCCGAGGATGCGGGCCGCCTTGTCGAACGCCTCTCCCGCCGCGTCGTCAATGGTCTTGCCCAGCAGTTTGTATTCGCCGTGCCCGGTCATCCACACCAATTCGGTATGCCCGCCTGACACGATCAGCACCACCGCGGGCAACTTTGGCTCAGGCACGTATTTGCCTTCGGCGGCGTCTTTCTCCGGTATCAGCCAGTTCGAGTAGATGTGGCCTTCCATGTGGTTCACCCCCAGCAGGGGCTTTTGGCGGGCAAATGCGATGCCTTTGGCGGCGTTCACGCCCACCAGCAGAGCGGGCGACAACCCCGGCCCGCGCGTCACCGCAACCGCGTCAATGTTCACCCAGTCGAGGTTGGCCCGCTGCATGGCCTCGTCTAGCACCGGGATGATGGTCACCACGTGCTGGCGCGAGGCCAATTCGGGCACCACCCCCCCATATCTCTGGTGCAGGGCTATTTGTGAGGCTATCACGTTGGACAGGATGTGCCTGCCGTCACGTACCACAGCCACCGATGTCTCGTCGCACGATGTCTCAATCGCCAGTATGTTCATATCTCAACCCTCTCAATCTTCAAATCTCACGTGCATGGGTGAGGTGCATGGGAGCGCCCCTGCCGGCGGGTACCCTGTGGGTGCGGGGGTACCAAGCTCATTGCAGGCTGGCGGCGTCCACTGGCCTAGACGGGGGCAACTGCTGATAGAAGCTGCGCTGCAAGCGCTTTGCCAACTCTTCTCGGTGCTTTTCGATGCGGCTTTTGAATGCCGGGGAGTCTATCGGGTCGCTCCACATGATATACGCATCTTCGCCGTTGTCGCTGTAATAACGCTTTCTGACCCCCGCCACCTCCAGACCGTACTTGCGGTACAGGGCCTGCGCCGTGGTGTTGGACACGCGCACCTCCAGAGTGATCCTTCGGGCCTTCATCTGCTGTGCGATATCGGCCAGACCCACAAACAACAACTCGCCCACTCCCTGCCCGCGGTGAGCAGGGTGCACCCCGATGGTGGTGACGTGCGCCTCGTCCACCATGAGCCACAGCCCCGCATAGCCCACCACCGGCAGGATGGACTGCTTGGTCAATCGCTCTCCCCCCGACGTGCCGTTGCGCAACCACGGCAGCAAGCTGTAGAGCACCGAGCGCCGGTGCTGGCCGAGGTTGCCCATGGCATCTGCCTGCAAGTGCTCCTGCAAATACCGCTCCACCTCTGGGTGATGCAGGCGGGTGATGTTGTCCACGTCGGGCACCGGTAGGTTGGCCTGACGGGCTATATCCGGCGGCACGAACCGGGCCACGATATAGCGGTTAGTCTCCGGCGTTTTCAACTCCCGCCGGTAGGCAGAGGTGGGCCACGGCATGCGAAAGCACAGCCGTTCGATGGCGGCCACGTCCGGAATATCTTCGGCCATCATGTTCTCAAGGATGTAAGGCATAGGATGTGTTCAGAGCGCCGGCGCACTACTCCACTACCCCTAACCTACCGAGGCCTGTTCGGGCTTGGCCGGTGTGCCGGGTTGCAGATAAATGGCTTGGAGGGTGGCAGGGTCCTCGGACTCGCCACGAGAGGCGCGTTGCACGGCAAGCTCGGCCAGATAGCCCGCCCGGCGCACGCCGGCCGCCGCCGGAGCTATGGCTACCTCGTCGCCCAGCGCCTCGGTCAACACCCGCGCCGTATCCTGCGTTATCTCGCCGCAGAACATGGTGGCGATATTGCTTTCGTGCTCTTTGATCAGTTGCGCCAGATCCTGCGGAGTGCCGCTCATGTACGGTGTGAGGCGCTCCCATCGGGTGCCTCGGGTCCTGTACAGTGCCCATGCCACCCGCCCACGGCCCAGAGTGAGCACCGCGCATACCTGCGCCGCGGTCACCGCGGCCTGCTGAAAAGCCAGCACATCGAGGCTGGGCACCCCCCACAAGGGGATTTTCAGCGCATACGCCAGCCCCTTGGCGGTGCTCAAACCCACCCTCACCCCGCTGTACGACCCCGGCCCGGTGGCTACCGCCACGCCGCTCAAGTCCTTCACGGTCGCGCCCACCAACTCCATCAACCACTGGATGTTGGGCATGAGCTGGGTGGTCTGTTCGCGGCCCGACCGCCAGCTCTGCTCGGCCAGCACTCCTTCCCCCTCTCTGTACAGGGCGATGCTGGTCATGTCGGTGGATGTGTCAATCGCAAGTATCATAGCCTTTGGTGCGTGCAGGTGTGTCACCGGCAAAACGCTCTGCGTTTTGCGCCTTATAGTTTCACAGCCTATCCCCCGAACGCTTCGTGTCTGAACTCCCTGATCAGTTCATGGTAGCGCTCGCCGCTGGCATAGAAGCGTATGGTGCGCTTCGTATCACTCAGGTGGGCGAAGCGCACAACCAGCTTCTCATCGGGCAACCACGGGGTGGCCTCCTCGGGCCACTCGAACACCGTCACCCCCCGCCCGTCGAGGTAATCCTCGAGGCCGAGCGTGGATATCTGCTCGATGCCGTGCAACCTGTACAGGTCCACGTGGTACAGGGGAATGCGCCCGCCCTTGTACTCGTTTATCAACATGAAGGTAGGAGAGTTTACGTAGCGGTCATCAACCCCCAACCCACGTGCTATGCCCTGCGTAAAGGTGGTCTTGCCGGTGCCGAACTCGCCTTCCAACAATACCACATCGCCCGGTTGGAGCAGTTTGCCGAGGTGCGCGCCCAGCCTGCGCGTCTGTTCAGGGCTGTGGCTCACGATATCCAGATCTTCCCTCACTGCTACGCTCATATCTCACCACCGGTTGTCGGTCATAAAGGGCGATTTGGGCCTTGCCTTACGTTCTAGAGCGTGTTATGAACTTTGAGGGTTGAAGTTGATAAAATTGGGGTATGAACAGAAAAGCATACCCCAGCGATGTGAGTGACGA
>DAOTTC010000153.1:0-1861 GCA_034437815.1 Chloroflexia bacterium
CCATGCTGATCGCCGTGCAGATATCGGTGCCATGGTCCGAGCGCGGCATAGCCACCGCCTCGGTGCAGTTCTTCCGCAACATGGGCAGCACTGTGGGCACGGCGGTGCTGGGCACAGTGCTCACCGCCACCCTCATGCCCATGCTGGCTGTGGAGCAGATGCGCCTGCTGATCGCCAAGATGCCCCCCGTCGCGCTCAAAGCGGGCGCCGACCCCTCGCTCGGCCCGGTAAACGCTCTGTTCGACCTATCGGTGCGCCAGACGCTGGCACCGCAAACGCGTGACGCGCTTGCCGGCGCGCTGGCCTCCAGCCTGTGGTGGGTATATTTTGGTATTATGGTGATGGCGCTGGTAGCAGTGCTTATAGCCACACGCTTCCCGCACAGGGTGGGCAGGCCGCAACCCCCGGCGCCAACGTCAACGTCAGTTGAGTGAATACCGGGCCCCTGCGCGTCACGCAGCTCTGCACCCCGGACCCCGAAATTCAAGTTTGGAGTGGGGCTATGAGTGACAACCTCTGGTACAAAGATGCCATCATATACGAACTACACGTCAAGGCCTTCTACGACAGCAACGCCGACGGCATCGGCGACTTTCGCGGCCTGATCGAGAAGCTGGACTATCTTCAGGACCTCGGCATAGATTGCATCTGGCTGTTGCCGTTCTACAAATCGCCCCTCAAAGACGACGGCTACGACATCTCGGATTACTTCAGCGTGCACCCCGACTACGGCACAGTGGAGGACTTCGAGGCCTTCCTGAAGGAGGCGCACGACCGGGGGATTCGTGTGCTGGCCGATCTGGTGATCAACCACACCTCAGACCAGCACCAGTGGTTTCAGGAGTCACGCCGCCACCCCGACGGCCCCTATGGTGACTATTACGTGTGGAGCGATACCGACCAGAGGTATAAAGAGGCTCGCATCATCTTCACCGACACCGAGATCTCCAACTGGACGTGGGACCCGGTGCGCAAGCAGTACTTCTGGCATCGCTTCTTCAGCCACCAGCCCGACCTGAACTACGACAACCCGGCGGTGCATCAGGCCATGCTCGACGTGATGAAGTTCTGGCTGGACCGGGGCATTGACGGCTTCAGGTGCGACGCCGTGCCCTACCTGTACGAGCGCGAGGGCACTAACTGCGAGAACCTGCCCGAAACCCATGCCTTCTGCAAGCAGATGCGCCGCTTCGTGGACGACAACTACACCGGCAGGGTACTGCTGGCCGAGGCCAACCAGTGGCCCGCAGACCTGTTGCCCTATTTTGGTGACGGCGACGAGTTCCACATGTGCTTCAATTTCCCGCTCATGCCCCGCATGTTCATGGCCCTGCGGCGCGAAGAGCGGCGGCCCATCGTGGACATCATCAGCCAGCTTCCGCACATACCCGACAACTGCCAGTGGGGCATCTTCCTGCGCAACCACGACGAGCTTACCCTCGAAATGGTCACCGACGAGGAGCGCGACTACATGTACCGCGAGTACGCCCGCGACCCGCGCATGCGGCTCAATCTGGGCATAAGGCGCAGGCTGGCCCCCCTGCTGGACAATGGGCGCAGGCAGATGGAACTGCTCAACAGCCTCCTGCTCACCCTGCCCGGCACCCCCATAATCTACTACGGAGACGAGCTGGGCATGGGCGATAACGTGTATCTGGGTGACCGCAACGGCGTGCGCACCCCCATGCAGTGGACCGGCGACCGCAACGCGGGCTTCTCGCGGGCCGACCCACAGCAGTTGTACGCGCCCGTGATCAACGACCCGGTGTATGGGTATCAGGCGGTGAACGTGGAAGCGCAGATGCGCACCCAGACCAGCCTGCTGCGCTGGATGCGGCGCATGATCCACGTGCGCAAGCAG
>DAOTTC010000154.1:0-2449 GCA_034437815.1 Chloroflexia bacterium
ATCCGAGGGGTTTGAAGAGCGCAGTGCTACCGACGGCAAGGTGTATCTGGTGCAGTACTTCGAGCGCAACCGGCTGGAATACCACCCCGAAAACCGCGGCACCCCCTACGAGGTACTGCTGGGCCTGCTGGGCGTGCAGACCTATCAGAACAGGTACGGCGCCCTGCCCTGACGTGATGCGATGTAATGGTGAGCTGCCGGGGCCGGTTCAAACCGTGCAGGCACGACCCGATGACAGGCGCAAGGGGCAACAGGCAAGGAGTGAGGAGCGAGGAACGGGGGAGCAGATAGCCTCAGACCACAGCCCCGCCCAGATAAGTATGCATCACCTGTTCGTTGTGCATGAGCGACTGGCCGGTGCCTTCCAGCACGATGCGCCCACGGTCCAGCACGTAAGCGTAATGGGCGATTTGCAGGGCCTTGTGCGAGTTCTGCTCCACCAGCAGTACCGTCCTGCCCTCGGCGTTCAGCTCGGCGATGATGCGGAAGATCTCCTTCACCAGAAGGGGGGCCAGCCCCATGGAAGGCTCGTCCATAAGCAGTAGCCGGGGCTTGAGGAGCAGGGCACGGGCGATAGCCAGCATCTGCTGTTCGCCGCCCGACAGGTTGCCCGCCAGCCCGTTGCGGCGCTCGCCCAGCACCGGAAAGCGCCTGTACATAAGCTCGATGTCTTCAGGGTTGGCCTTCCTCGTGCCGCCAGCGGTGGCGCCCAGCTCGAGGTTTTCGTGCACGGTCATGTGGGCCAGAATGGCGCGGCCTTCGGGCACGTGGCCGATGCCCGCGGCCACTATTCTGTGCGGGGGCCAGCGGCTTATCTCCTGTCCCCTGAACCGAATACTGCCGCGCCGCGGTCTGAGCAGGCCAGATATGGCGCTCATGATGGTGGTCTTGCCCGCGCCGTTGGCCCCTATCAGCGCTACTATCTGGCCTTCCTGCACGTGGAAGGTCACGCCCTTCACCGCCTCGATCTGGCCGTAGCTGACCACGAGGTCGGTCACCTCAAGCATGGGCCTGTTTTCCTGCATAGATGCCGCCACCTCATTCCCCCTTCGCTCGCGGCCCCCTCTCCCCCTGTGGGAGAGGAGTGTGCCTGCGCCGGGATATGACGCCGCACATCGGGCGTCATTCCTCACTGCCCAGATAAGCCTCGATCACCGCAGGGTTGCGGCTGACCTCGGCGGGGGTGCCCTCGGCTATCATGTTGCCGAAGTTGAGCACGCCGATGCGGTCGCACAGGGCCATCACCAGCGTCATGTCGTGCTCCACGACCAGCAGGGTGAGGCCGCTGTCGGCCAGCCGCCGCAGGCGCGAGCGCAGGGCGGCGCTCTCGGCCACGTTCATACCGGCGGCGGGTTCGTCCAACAGCAGAAGGCGCGGCTCGGAGGCCAGCGCGCGCACCAGTTCCAGCCGACGCTGGTTGCCGTAGGCCAGCGCCGAGGCCGGCAGGTATGCCATGCCGTCCAGCCCCACCCCCGCCAGCAGAGACAGCGCCCGGCTCCGTGCGGCCCTTTCTTCCCTGCGCACCCGCGGCGAGAAGACCAGCCTCTCCAGCAGTGAACCCCGCATGTGCACGTGCTGGCCCACTATCACGTTCTGGAGCACGGTCATGGCCCCGAACAGGCGTATGTTCTGGTAGGTGCGTGCCATGCCCATGGCCGCGATGCGGTGGGCTGGCAGGCCCTCGATGCGCCTGCCCAGAAATTCGATGGTGCCGCGTGTGGGCGGCAGGAGGCCGCTCAGCACGTTGATCACGGTGGTCTTGCCCGCACCGTTGGGGCCGATCAGCCCGTATATCTCGCCCGGATAGACGTCGAACGATACGTTGTTGACCGCCACCAGCCCGCCGAACGTGCGTGTGAGATTGCGCACGCGCAGTACCGGACCGGGGGTCCCGTCGGGCTGTGCAGTGTCGGGGCGTCGAGCGGCCAACGCCGATGTGGCCGGTGTGGGTGTTGACATGGCTCAATCCCTCGCAACGCCGGTAGATGGCACCGCTTCTGCCGGCTCGGACAGGCGTGGGTCGGGGACGATCGGCTCAGGTTTGCGCCCCCGCCATGTCACAAGCGGCAGTCTGACGTGCAGGGCCGCGCTCAGCAGGCCGTTGGGCAGGAACAGTATGATCAGCAGGAGCACCAGCCCGCTGAATATCTCCGGGTAGTCCTTGACGTACACGCCCGCTATCGGAGGCACAAGGCGCAGTACCTCCGAAAGGATAGTCATCACGAAAGCTCCTGCGATGGCCCCCCGCCACGCGAACGTGCCACCCACCACCGCAAACACCAGTATGTCCACGGCCCGCGTGAAGCCGAAGTCGCCGGGGCTGAGGAAACTGCGCGTGTGGGCGTACAGCGCCCCGGCCACGGCGGCTATGCACGCCCCGATCACATAAGCGGCAACCTTGTACAGGGTCACGTTGATGCCCATGGTGCGGGCGGCGCTCTCGTCCTCG
>DAOTTC010000155.1:0-1696 GCA_034437815.1 Chloroflexia bacterium
ATCCGAGGGGTTTGAAGAGCGCAGTGCTACCGACGGCAAGGTGTATCTGGTGCAGTACTTCGAGCGCAACCGGCTGGAATACCACCCAGAAAACCGCGGCACCCCCTACGAGGTACTGCTGGGCCTGCTGGGCGTGCAGACCTATCAGAACAGGTACGGCGCCCTGCCCTGATGAGAGGGCTGCTTGGGAGGGAGAAGCCTTCACCCCGACTCCTATCGTGTGTTGTGATATAATTAACCTGTGGATAGGTACTGGCAGCTACGCTGAGATAGTTGCTTAGTGGAGGAGTGTCATGCCGCAAAATATCGTGCAGAAGATTATATCCAACCATTTAGTATCCGGCGAGATGGTGCCGGGCAAAGAGATAGCCATACGCATAGACCAGACGCTTACACAGGATGCAACGGGCACCATGGCCTATCTTCAGTTCGAGGCCATGGGCATACCGCGTGTGCGCACGGAGCTGTCCGTGAGCTACGTGGACCACAACATGTTGCAGACCGGCTTCGAAAACGCCGATGACCACCGCTTTTTGCAGTCAATAGCCGCCAAATACGGGGTATATTTCTCGCGCCCCGGCAACGGCATATGCCATCAGGTGCATCTGGAGCGCTTTGCCATTCCCGGCAAGACCCTGCTGGGTTCGGACAGCCACACGCCAACCTGTGGGGGGCTGGGCATGCTGGCCATCGGCGCGGGCGGGTTGGACGTGGCGGTGGCTATGGGCGGGGGGCCTTTCTACATGGCTATGCCCGAAGTGTGGCTGATCCGCCTCATAGGCAAGCGTCAACCGTGGGTGGCCGCCAAAGACATCATCTTCGAGCTACTGCGTCGCCTGACCGTGAAGGGCGGCGTGGGTAAGATATTCGAATACGGCGGGCCGGGTGTGGAGGACCTGTCGGTGCCTGAGCGCGGCACCATCGCCAACATGGGCGCAGAGCTGGGCCTGACCACCTCGATTTTCCCTTCGGACCACCGTACCTATGAATACATGAAGGCTCAGAAGCGCGAGAAGGATTGGATCGAGCTCAAACCCGACCCCGACGCCGAATACGACGGGGTGATCGAGATATTCCTAGACGAGTTGGAGCCGTTGGTGGCCCAGCCGCACAGCCCGGACAACGTAGTGCCCGTGCGCGAGGTGGCGGGCACGCCGGTGGCGCAGGTGCTGGTAGGGTCATGCACCAACTCGTCGTTCGTGGACCTGCAAACGGTGGCCGCTGTATTGCGCGGCAAGACGGTGCACCCTGATATATCGTTCGGGGTGACCCCCGGCTCGCGGCAGGTGTACACCATGATAGCCCGCACCGGCGCGCTGGGCGACCTGATCGAGTCGGGGGCGCGCATCCTGGAGTCGGCGTGCGGGCCGTGCATCGGCATGGGGCAGGCTCCCGCCTCGGGCGCGGTGTCGGTGCGCTCGTTCAACCGCAACTTCGAGGGGCGCTCCGGCACACCCAACGCGCAGGTATACCTGGCATCGCCCGAGACGTGCGCGGCAACCGCCCTGATGGGCGTGATCACCGACCCGCGCGACCTGGGGCCGGAGCCGCCTCGGGTGGACGTGCCGGAGAAATACCTGATCGAAGACAATATGATCGTGCCGCCCTCCGACGACCCGGAGAGCGTGGAGGTGCTGCGCGGCCCGAACATCAGGCCGCTGCCGATCAACACTCCGATGCCTGAGCACCTGGAGGG
>DAOTTC010000156.1:0-6188 GCA_034437815.1 Chloroflexia bacterium
TTGAAGAAGGCGTGGGTCATCAGGTGGAAGATGGCCGAGGCCCACGCCCCCACGCCCAGCCCGGCGAACATATAGCCCAACTGCGACACGGTGGAGTAGGCCACCACCCGCTTGATGTCGTTGTTGGCGAGGGCGATGGTCGAGCCGAGCAGGGCGGTGGTGGTGCCGATGATAGCCACCACCAGCAGGGCGTCAGGGGCCAGCGAATAGAGGGGGTTGAGCCGCGCCACCATGTACACGCCCGCCGTGACCATGGTGGCCGCGTGGATCAGGGCGCTCACCGGCGTGGGGCCTTCCATGGCGTCGGGCAACCACACGTGCAGGGGGAACTGCGCGCTCTTGCCCATGGCCCCCATGAACAGCAACAGGCAGATGATCTCCAGATTGCCCATGATGAGCGGCTGGTGCTCGGCGGCCTCGAACACGCCTGTATAGGTCAGGTCGCTCACCAGACCGCTGAAGTTGACGAATATCAGCATGATGCCCAGCGCAAAGCCGAAGTCGCCTATGCGGTTGACGATGAAGGCCTTCTTGGCCGCATCGCTGGCGGTCTTCTTGTAGTACCAGAAGCCGATCAGCAGGTACGAACACAGGCCCACCGCCTCCCAGCCGACGAACAACAGCAGGAAGTTGTTGGCCAGCACCAGTATCAGCATGCTGAACACAAACAGCGGCAGATAGGTGAAGAAGCGGGCGAAGTCGGGGTCCTCGCCCATGTAGCCTATGGAGTAGACGTGCACCAGCGTGGACACCGAGGTGACCACTAACAGCATGACCACCGTCAGCGGGTCCACAAGGAAGGCAATATCCACCCGGAAGTCGCCGGAGGGTATCCATGTGTACAGCGTGTATTCGAATGGTTCGCCGTGCGGCCTACCCGCCACCTCCACCAGCACCAACAATGACAGCAAGAAGGACAGCCCCACCAGCACCGAGGCGATGATGCCTGTGGTCTTGGGCGGTTCCCCGCCGGGGTGGGCGGGTTTGCCCAGCCACCGCCCGAAGAACCCGTTTATCAGAAACGCCAGCAGAGGCAGAGCCGGCACCAGCCATATGTAGTTCAACACAGAGAAGGGCATGTACTCCTCCAGTCGCCAGTCGTCAGTCGTCAGTCGTCAGTCGTCAGTCATCGGAATTGAGCACCAAGAGCACCAAAGTCAAATCACCAAGAAAAATAGATAGTTCATGCATCGTACCGAGAGCGCGGGCGAGACGCCCACGCTCCGAGTTATGGTTGCGGTTCTACCCACCTCATTCCCTGAGGATTTCGATCTCGGTGGTGTCCACAGTAGGCTTGCGGCGCACCAGCGCGATGATGATGGCAAGGCCCACGGCGGCCTCGGCGGCGGCTATGGTCACCACAAACACCACGAAGTTCTGCCCGGCCATGGAGTTGAGCTGTGTGCCGAAGGCGATCAGCGACAGATTGACCGCGTTCATCATCAGCTCGGCGGACATGAATATCACCAGCACGTTGCGCCGGGTGAGCACGCCGATGAAGCCCAGACTGAACAGTATGGCGCTCACCGCCAGATACCACGCCAGCGGCACGCCTGTCAGCTGGGATACCGTGGTCGGTTCTACCGGCTGCGTTTGTGCCTGCGCTATGAGTGACGCCAGCATCCCTATCCTTCCCTCCGAACAATATTTAGGCCGGGTTCTCTACTTACCGAGGGCACCAAGACTTATCATATGTTGGGTATCGGGCTTATTGATGCTCACTTGCACCCACTCACCACTTGTTTGCTTGGTGACCTTGGTGCTCTTGGTACCTTGGTGGGAAAAACTTCTATTCGGCTATTTCAGCGGCTCCTGCACCTCCACGCCTGAGGTGGTGCCCGTGCCTATGCCACTGGGCTGTTCCACCACGGGTACCTCGATCTCTTCGACGTCCACGTCAGGGGCTTGGGTTATGCCCAGCGCGGGCAGGAGTTTCTTCTCGATCTGCTCTTCCTGAGGCGAGTCGGCCACGGCGCGGCGGGCCAGCGATATGCCAATGGCGGGCAGTATCTCCTCCACCTCTACAGGCTCTTCTTTGCGGGCCAGCACGATAGCGCCCAGCACGGCCAGCAACAGGATGAGCGAAGCCACCTCAAAAGGCAGCAGGAATTGCGTGTACAGGGTCTGGCCCAACGCCTGAATGTTGCCACCCACGGCCATTATCTGCTCAATGCTCCACACCACGCGGTTACCACCTATCAGGTCGCCCAGTACGGCCTGTGGGGGCTGGCTGCTGAGCAGTATCACCGTGAGGATTTCCAGCATCAGAATCAGGCCCACAGGCCACGCGGCAATCATCTGGGCGCGGTGCACATCGGATAATTTAGGGTGTTCGCTCAGACCCAGCAGCATGATGACGAACAGGAACAGCACCAGAATGGCGCCCGTGTACACCAGCACCTGCAAGGCGGCGAGGAACTCGGCCCCCAGCATGACGTACAAGATAGCCAGCTGGAAGAACACCACCACCAACCACAGCGCCGAGTGCACGGCGTTGCGGCGGGTGATCATCATGACCGAACCCAGTATCGCCAACCCTGCCGCCGCCGCAAACACCATCTGCCCGATGGTGGGCAGGGGCACAGACACACCGAACAGGTTGATCTCCATCTACGCGGCTCCCCCGTACATATTACATGTGGAATGGTTCACTCCTGCAAATCGGCCCTGTCCTCCTCGGCGCTGTAGGCCTCTGCGCCCCGACCGGGCTGTTCGGGACCGGCAGGCCTGCCCGACTGCGTGGGGCGTGTGGTACCGCCGATCAGGTTGGCCCCGCCCAGCGCGGCCTCCTCCACCCCGGCCAGTCCGGCGGCCCGCGCCTGTTTGTCCAGACGCACGTTCAGCTCAGCCATGTAGGTCTTGCCCAGTTCGAGCAGTTTCTCTTTTTTGTACACGGTCTCACCCCGGTTGTCGGTGGCCATCTCGAAGTGGTGGCTCATGATAATGGCCTCCACCGGGCACACCTCCACACACAGGCCGCAGTACAGACAGCGCGTCTCGTTTATCTCGTAGTAATAGCGTATTTTTTTGGAGCGCTCTTCCAGCGGGTCGAGGGTCTTGAGGTAATAGTGCTCAAATGGGTGCCACTCGTCCATATGGTTGGCATCGGGAGATTCGTCCTCGACCACGCCTATGCTGATGCAGTCCACAGGGCACACCTGCGGGCACAGGCCACAGCCCACGCACTTCTCTCGCCCGGTCTCAGGGTGGGGCAACAGGCCCACCGCGCCTCGAAAGCGGGGCGAAAGCTCCCTTATCGCGTCCGGGTACTCCACCGTCACCGGCGGCCTGAAAAACTGCCGCAGGGTTACGAAAAACCCGCCGATCTGGTTCACCAAATCCATCTGCGTCTCCTCACTCGCCGGTAGTCAGTCGTCAGTCGTCAGTCGTCAGTCGTCAGTGATTTATCAAGTCTATAGGTGTGCTTGGTGCTCTTGGTGGTTAATTCATGTGCATGCAATTACTCTGCGTCCTCTGTGGTCTCCGTAGCTGTGTGGTTCTCGGTTCCCATCTTATGCTCTACGCTCTACCACTTCGCCTTCGAGGATAGCCCGTCCGCCCTGCACGTTGCGCACGAGGATGAGCGGGCGCTCCACCAGCACCGGGCGCTCAGGCCTGCCGAACCAACTCAGGCCAGCGATTCTGGAGAAGCCGTACAGAGCAGCCGCACCCAGAACCAACTCGATTGCGGCCAGCACCCACCAGAACAGCGGGTTGTACTGCTCAACCGGCAGGCCCGGAGGGAAGAAGATCAGCCTGAGCACGCCTATAATCATGATATTGAGCAGGATGATCGGCAGGAACACCTTCCAGCACAGGCCCATGAGCTGGTCGTAGCGGAAGCGCGGCAGGGTCCAGCGCAGCCAGTAATACACGAATATAAAAGCGGCTATCTTCAGCAACAACCAGTGCGGGCCTGAACCGAGCAGACCCGATATGAGTGGTATATTGGTGCGGTCTATGAGAGCCGCGAACGGCGACAGCCACCCACCGAGGAAGAACACCGAACTGGTGGCCGACACCACCGTCATGGCTATGTACTCGCCGAGGAAGAACAGCCCGAAGCGTATACCGCTGTATTCGGTGTGGTAGCCTGCCACCAACTCAGACTCGGCTTCGGGCAGGTCGAAGGGAGTGCGGTTGGTTTCGGCCACCGCCGAGGTGAAGAAGGTCATGAAGGCCACCGGCTGAAGCAGTATGAACCACAGGCCGGGCGTGCCGGTCAACCCATAGGCGGCGCGCACCGCGGGGTCAGGGTGCTGGGCCAGCGTGATGTCCACCAGACTGAGCGAGCCGCTCAGCAAAAACACCCCTATCAGCGATATGCCCAGCGTTATCTCATAGCTGATGGCTTGAGCTGAGGAGCGCAGGCCGCCCAGTAGTGAGTACTTGCTGTTGGACCCCCAGCCTGCCATCAGAAGGGCGTACACGCCCAGCGAGGACATAGCCAACACCACCAGCGCCGCCACGTTCACATCGGCGATGAACCAGTCGGTGCTGAAGCCAAACACGTTCAGGCTGCCCGGCGGCCCGAACGGGATGACCGCAAGCGCCCCCACCGAGGTGAGGGTGGCCACCACCGGCGCCGTGTAGAACACCCAGCGGTCGGCCCCTTGGGGTATTATATCTTCCTTTTTGAGCATCTTGATCAGGTCGGCAAAGCTTTGCAGGATACCAACCGGCCCGGCGCGATTAGGCCCCATGCGTGCCTGCATGTGTGCGGCCACCTTGCGCTCGAAGTACACGAGGAAGGCTACCACCGTCAAGGCTACGTTCATCAGCACGAACGCGAACACCAGCTTTACGACGAGAAATACCCAGTCCATGGCGGCGCTCCGATCAGTTTAGATTCAGAGTGGTTGGATCTCGGTGTCCAGCAGGTTGGCCGTGGCTACTGGCTGGAAGTCGCGCATGGTACGGCCTTCCATACCGGGCACGGGTTGCACACGGATGGCTGCGGTCTTGCGCCCACCGCTCAAGTCGCTCATCATCGCATGGCGCACCCTGCGCAGGGCTTTGTGCGTGCCCATCTGCTCTAGCGTCACAGCGAGGAAAGCCCGGCCCTGCGGCTCTCTATCGAATACCATTGAGACTGCGTATATGGGTTCCGCGCCCTCGGTGCCCTCACCCTCGATAGTTACCAGCACGGGCATCAGGTCCATGATGCCCAGCCGCTCGGCGTCCTGAGTGTTCAGGTGCAGTCTGGGCGTGGGTTCCACCTTGTTCAGGCCGTAGCTGTGGCGGCTGAGCGTGCCGGTCTTGAACGGGAACAGCGGCAGGCCGATAGTAGCCAGCAGGGTGCCTTCGGCTCTGGTCTGTGCCTGCACGGGCTCTTCAAGTCGGGCGTCGGCCACCCATAGCTTGGCCTTGCCGTCGGGGGTGGCGAAGCGGTCGGTGTACAGCACGGGCGTGCCGGGGTGCAGGCGGTCGGGGCACGGCCACATCAGGCTCTTCACCTTGAGCTGTTTGTAGGACAGGGCGGCAGGCATGGGGATTAGGTCATCAATGAATTCGGTCATGTCCAGCCGTGCAAAGCTCACCCCGCCGTAAAGGGGCACCACCCGCGCTATCTCGTCCAGCACATCTTTGGGGCGAACAGGCGCGGGCAGGGGCACACCCAGCCGCTCGCCCACCGCCGCAATGATGCCCAGATCGGGTTTGGAGGCGCCCACTGGCTCGATGGCCTGACGCACGCGTTGGATGCGGCGCTCGGCGTTGGTGTAGGTGCCCTCTTTCTCGGCGTAGGACGAAGCGGGCAGGACCACGTCGGCCAGCTCCGCCGTCTCATTCATGTAGATATCCTGCACCACGAGGAAGTCCAGCTTTTCGAGGGCGGCGCGCACGCGGTCGCTGTCGGCCTCGTCCAGCCCTATGACGGGGTTGGCGCCCACCACCCACATGGCCTTCAACTCGCCCGATTCGGCGGCCCCGATCATCTGGAGCAGGCCGAGGCCCGGCTCCGAGGGCACCTCGTAGCCCTCGCCTGCGGACCACAGCTCTTCCATCTCGCGGGCGTTGTCAGCGTTGACGGGGCGGTAGCCGGGGAAGAAGTCGGGGCGACAGCCCATGTCGGCGGCGCCCATGGAGTTGGCATCGCACATCAGCGGGTTGACCCCGGCGCCCTCTCGACCGATGTTGCCGGTCATCAGCGCCATGTTGGTCAGGGCGGCCACGGTGCGCGGCGTGAT
>DAOTTC010000157.1:0-33337 GCA_034437815.1 Chloroflexia bacterium
GGTGGTGTGGGGCATGGGGGCGCGGCAGGTGCTGGACGGCCAGTCGTTCATGTCGGGGCGCATAGGCCAGCAGGTGGCCGCCGACTGTGTGACCATCCGCGACGACCCGACCGACCCGCGCTGTATGCCCCTCGCCATTGACTTCGAGGGCCTGCCCGCCACACCGGTTGACATGGTCGTCAACGGGGTGGCGAAAGGCCCCGTATATGACACCCAGACCGCCATTGAAGCGGGCACGCGCTCCACCGGCCACGCCAACAGTCCCTTCACCGACTTTCCCTCTGGGCCACTGCCCAACCACGTAGTCATGCCAGTGGGCACTGCCCCCGCAGAAGACCTGATAACCAGAGTGAGGCTGGGCGTGTGGGTGACGCGTTTCCACTACACTCACTGCCCGGACCGCAAGCGCGTGATAGCCACCGGCACCACCCGCGACGGTACGTTCCTCATACGGGACGGTCAGGTGGTGGGGGCGCTCAAGAACCTGCGGCTGGAGATGGGCGTGCTCGAACTGCTGTCTTCCATGCAGGAGGCGGGCGAGGGCAAGCTGTGTCAAGACTGGTGGGCGGCCAATGGCATGGGCACCACCTGCTATTTCGTGCCGGCCATGCGCTTCGCCGCCTGCCGTTTCACCGGCGTGACCACGTTCTGAACGGGGTGCCTCGCCCCTTGCACCCCCTGATGGTGGGTTCTACGCAACAAAGAGATAAGCCCGTAACCATCACCCCCATTTTTCATTTTACAGCCCTCCTACAGTGAATCTGGTATAAACCCCGACCCTCAGACGCCGGCCCTCTTGTGGGAAGTTCACCCCCATGACCGGGGCGCATAAAAATGCGTATAATGAAGTACGACTACGGCTTGATCATCAGCATTTTTCTCTAAAGGACCGGCACATGGACGACTACGAAGAACCGTTTGGCTGGTGGGGCTGGCACTGGCAGCCGCCTGTGCCCCTCTCTATCATGCAGATCATTGACGCTGGCAGTACCGACACCGACATGATGGCCGTGCTGTGGGCCATGATGGCACGGCGGGCATCGGTGCTGGTGGCTGCCGAACCGCCCATGGCAGGCAAGACCACCACCCTTACGGCCCTGCTGGACCTCACCCCGCCCGACACGCGCCGCGTGTACCTGCGCGGGCACTATGAGACGTTCGACTTTCTGCGCGACCCGCGTTGCGACCCGGCGCGCACATACGTGCTGGCTAACGAGATGAGCGACCATCTGGCGATATACCTGTGGGGGTCGCGGGTGTACAAGACGTTTGAACTGCTGGGCAAAGGCTATGCCCTCGGCTCCACCATGCACGCCGAGACTGTGCAGGACGTAATCGCCATCCTCGATTCGGACCCGCTCAACGTGCCCGCCGAATGGATCGCGCGCCTGACGCTGGTGATCAACCTGTATGTGAGCGGCACCTATGGTTATGGTCCGGCGGTGCGCCGCTTTCACAGTGTGCACATGCTCGAACCGGATGAGGCGGGTCGGGCGGGTCAGGACGGGGGTGCCGGCCCCGGGGCGCACAGTCCGGTTGCCGGGGTGCGGCCCCTGCTGCTTTCTCAATGGGACCGGGCAAGCGACCGGTTCGTACACTGCTTCCACGTGCCTGAGGTGCAGGCCAAGTTGGCCGCATGGGCGGGCCTTGCCCCCGAGCAGTGGGCCGACGATGTGAGCAGGCGCAAGGCCCACCTCGACCGGATGGTCGCCGAGGGGGTGCGCGGCATCAGCGCTACCCGCGCCGCGCTCCGGCAGTTCAAGGCTTTCAGGTGATGCGGTATTGCTGGTGCCCGTAGTGCTGGCGTTGGCGGTACCGGTAGTGGCCCGCATGTTTTACCCCGACCCGCGCCTGCTCGAACTACCATCGACTTCGCCCCCGCTTCCAGTCACGGCGGGCTTTCCGGGGGTATTTTGGGTGTATCTTGTGAGCGTGGCGCTGGTGGCCCTCTCGGTATTGGTGCAACTGGCCGCCCTGCCGGTGTTTGTGCTCGTGACCCGGCGGGAGCAAGGCATGAGGGGTGAGGCCGGGGCACGGAGCCGTGAGAGCAAAGCGTGATACGGAACCGATCCATGCAAGTGCCGGGGAGGGCTAAGCCCTCCCCGAACCTTTTCTCCTGCCTCGCCGCTGCTAATGCGCACCAACTGGCATGCTCTTTGCTACCCATGTATGTGCAGGAGGCCGATCGGGGGCGCCACAGGTCCCAAGTAACAATACCTGTAGCCGACAGAGGTGACCTGAAGAAGCGCCTCCGTAGAAGCAAGTCCGAACCAGTTGAGGTTGAAGGTCAAAATGCCTACCCAAATCGTGCGAGAAGACGTGGCTAAGTTGATGCAGGCGGGGGCCGTCGTCATCGAAGTTTTGTCCGAACAAGAATACCGCGAAGAGCACATAGCCGGGGCCATAAACATCCCCCTTGCGAAATTGAACCGCCGCAATCTGAGCCAGCTGGACCGCCACCTGCCGGTGGTGGTCTATTGCTACGATTATCAGTGAGACATGAGCGCAAGGGCCGCGTGGCGGCTCGAAAGCATGGGCTTCAGCAGGGTATACAGATATACGCCCGGCAAGATGGACTGGTTCGCTGCCGGCCTGCCAAGAGAAGGAGAGCAAGCAGGCACCCCAAGGGTGGGTGATTTGGCCGTCAGACAGGTGCCCACATGCGCAATTGACGATACGATAGGCGAAGCCAAACGGCGTGCGACGGCGGCAGGCATAGATGTATGCGTGGTGACTAACCGGCAACGAGTGGTACTGGGTATGTTGTGGGGCCACATGCTCGAACGCGACCCACGCACGCCGGTAGAAGAAGTAATGGATGGAGCGCCTTCCACTGTGCGACCGAACGCATACCCCGAAGAAGCACGAGAGCGCATGCGTGACATAGATGCCGTGCTGGTCACTACGTCCGATGGCCAATTGATCGGGCTTTACCACCCGGAAGAGAAAGGCCCCAATAGTCATCATAACGGTAATCACGATGAGGAGGAGCAGTAGCAAATGGTAAAATTGGGATTCTCCCTCTCAAGCGAGGAACACGCACCCAACGATCTGGTGCGCTACGCACAACAGGCAGAACAGGCGGGTTTCGGCTATGCCATGATCTCCGACCACTTTCACCCATGGATAGACCAACAGGGGCACAGCCCGTTCGTATGGACGGTCATAGGGGGGATAGCTCAGGCTACTGAGAAGCTTCAACTGGGCACCGGAGTGACCTGCCCCATCATACGCACCCACCCTGCCATAATAGCGCAGGCGGCGGCTACCTCGGCGGCCATGATGCCCGGACGCTTCATGCTGGGCGTAGGCACAGGAGAGAACCTCAACGAGCACATCACAGGGCAACACTGGCCGCCCATAGATGTGCGTCAGGAGATGCTGGAGGAAGCTGTACAGATTATTCGCGACCTGTGGCGGGGTGAGTTGTACAGCCACCGGGGCAAATACTTTACCGTCGAGAACGCCCGCATCTACACCTTGCCGCAATCCCCACCCCCCATCTTGGTCGCCGCGTCCGGCCCTGAGTCGGCGGCCCTTGCCGGGCGCATTGGCGACGGGCTGATCTGCGTGTCGCCGCAAGCCGAACTGATAAGGGAGTTCGAGCGTGCCGGCGGGTCGGGCAAACCCAAGTACGGGCAACTGGCTGTGTGCTGGGCTGAGAGCGAGCAAGCAGCGAGGCGCATCGCCCACAAATGGTGGCCCACTGCCGCTCTGCGGGGGGCCATGACCAGCGAACTCGCGCTGCCCAAGTATTTCGAAGAAGCAGCCCAGCTGGTCACCGAGGATCAGGTCGCAGAAGCCATAGTGTGCGGCCCTGACCCGCAAAAGCATCTGGACAAGATCAATGAATATGTGCAGGCGGGCTTCGACCACGTGTATATTCATCAAGTTGGCCCAGACCAAGAGGGCTTCCTCAATTTCTACCGCCGCGAGGTACTGCCCAACTTTCAGTAGAGGCAATTATCACCGCACACATATTGGTCGGTGATGCGAAGAAAACACTCCAACACCAACAAGGAAACAGGAGGTGCAACCATGGCATGGAAAGTCTGTGGTGACGACGACCTGCCGCTGGCGGACCGAGAGCGCGAATGGGACGGCGATGCGGCCAGCGAGCGCGTGTTCCGATGGGCCGGCTGGAACGATAATCCCGACCCCCGGAAAGCTCAGCGCGCGTTCTTCGCCTGCGACGATGACCAGCCTGAGAACAAAGGCTCGTACAAGTTGCCTTTCGCCGACATCATCGGGGGCGAACTGAGGGCGGTGCCGCGGGGTATCTTCGCGGTGGCGCAGGTGCTGGAAGGAGCACGCGGCGGGGTAGACCTGCCCCGGCACGTGCTCGAGGATATACGCCGCAAAGTGGAGAAGTACTACCGCAAGATGGGAGAGCAAGCGCCATGGTGAGCGCGTAAGGCCTCGCCATGAAAGGGCCGTGCGTGAGCACAACGCCGGCGTCAGGGGCAGGCGCAAGGCCTGCCCCGCAGAACAAAAAGGAACTGGTGTCAGCAGTTATGTCCGATTCACTCAGACCGAAAGCCCCCATAAGGCGTTTCGATGTGTTCGCGGAATACAATCGCCAGAAGGCACTGGAAGATGGCATGCCCCCTGACGAGGCCAAGGGTTACGGATTGTGGGTGGCCAAGGTGGTGGCAGGTCGTCGTTTTGGGGGCGCCCTGCCTGCCCCGCGCGAGCCTGAAGAGCAAGAGCAAGAAGAAGAGGGCGGGGCACCACCTGAGCGCCGCAAATGGCGCACACTGGGCGGCAAGCCCCAGACCGACGAGATGTTCGATAAAGAGATAGTGCAGCGCATGGGTCGGGAGTTCTACGAGCGGGAATTTTCACCCGCCATAGCCGAGGCATTCAGGCAGGGCAGGGACTACACCTCGATCCGGGACACCCTACGCCGGCAATGGAATACCGGGGTTTTCGAGAAGTATCGCTAGTGGCGCCGCCCGCGCCCGTCGGCCCCGGTGCCCGGCAGGGGCGCTACCTTGCTCATTCACGTCGGGGCGCATAGGTGTAAAACACATCCCTGAACAGCAGTTGGTAGCCGTCGCGGATGGCATCCCGCACCCCGGGGGTGAAGATGTCAGATCGGCACCCCTGAGGCTCGTTGATAACGTCGCACGACAGCACCAGCAGGCCAAAATCGCCGTTGCGCAACATGCGGCGGAAGGCCGACTCGTCCCATCTGTTTTGCAGGGCCAGCGCGGTCATAGTGAAGGGATCGTCGTAGGGTGTGCGCTTGCCGGCCAGCGCGATAATGCCGGGGTCGTCCGAAAAGAAGGTGGTAGCGGGGTGCTGGCGCACGTTGTGCACGATCAGGCGCATCTGCTCCTGCACCAGAGGGTGGGGCACCAACAGGTCGGCGTCGTACCACGATGATGGGGCAGAGGTGACCAAGTTGTAGACCACCACCAGTGACGCGGCCACCGCCGCCACAGCGAGGTGCACCGGCCCCGACCGCCCGGAGCCTGCTTTCCACAGCAGGCGGGCGAACAGCGCACCCACACACGCCGATATCGCCAGCCCCGACATCAGCAGGTGGTTGTGGTCGGCCCCCACCACAGCACCGGTGGGCAGGGTGGCAAATGAAGCCAGTGCGAAAAGGGGGATGAGCAACGACGTGTGCCCCGCTCGACCCGCAAGAGCCGGCCTGTCCGGCCCCTTGGAAACCATAGCCAACCACGGGGTGCGCCCCGCGCCCATCAACCGGCCAATACGGTAGAGCATGTAGCCCGCCGCTATCAGAATCAGCGGCCATTGGTCCTCCCAAAAAGCCATCTGTACCAGTCTGGTAAGCGTCAGCACCCGAAGAGGCAGAGAATGGTACTCCACCATCTTGAGGTAGAACCAGTGACCCGTGAGCAAGTCGAGCGCCACAAAGGGCACCACCACCATCACCCCCATGAGCACGCACCACCGCAACCCCAGTTTGCGGTCCCGCAGGAGCAGGAAGGCCGCCGCCGCAATCGGGCCGGCCAGTGCGGTCTGCTTGGTGAAGAAGGCGAGCGAGAAGAACCCGGCCCCCAGCATCAAGGCCAAGGACTGAGCACTGAAGAGGCGAGGGTTGGGGCGGGCAAAGGCTATGCAAGTGAGACCAGCAGCGGTGAGGGCCACCATCAGCATATCGCCGCGGAAGCGGCTAGCCCACACCATGACCTGAGGCAGGGTCAACATAAGCCCCCCGCCCATAACCCCGCCCATGGCGGCCAACCACACCGCCCGACGGCCCATGCGCATGCGGTCATAACCGCCGTCGAATACCACCAGCAGGACCACCAGACCGGCGGCAACTAGCGCGGCCAACAGAGAGATGACGCGCCCCGGACGGAAGAACGACTCCACGTGGTAAGGCTCGCTGAAACCCGGCAGGTGGGCTGGCAGCACCCAAGCCGCCAGCCAATAGTACACCGGCGGATATGGCCCAGAGATGAACTGCTCAGGTGTGATAGGCACATATGGGTGGCTGCCCTGCCTGACCAGCAGGGTCTCGTACAGGATCAGCCCTTCGGAGCCGGACCGCGGGTACGGATAGTCCAACCATGCGGCGGTGGTGCTTATAAACCGGGCAAGGGGCCACAGCAGGGTGAGTACGCACGCCGCCGCCAAAATGCCTGTGAGCAGCGCCCCCATACGCCTGTCGCGTGGGCTGTGGGCGCTACCGTCGGCACGGCGGGTCGCCATATCTTGAGGGGTAACGGGCGCGGCAGATGGCCCGGTACCTGTGTGCCCCGATGTTGTGGATGGGTTCACTTGGCCGGTCACCACCGGACGTGCCTCAGCACTTCCAGCATCAGGTCTTTGCTCATACGACTGCTCACCAGAGCGAGCACCATATCGCCCTTTTCCATAAGCAGCACGTTGGAGCCGTCGGGCCATTCGATGCCTTCGAAATCGCGGTAGCCATTGCCTGACCAGAACACGCCACGGCTATCGCCCACCACCACTTCTTCCCACGCACCGTCCCTGAGGTCCAAAGTGACCGGCTGCCGGTAGGTCTGAAATGCCACGAAACTGCCATCAGGTGTGCGGTCGGAGTTGAGCACATAGCGGAATTTGAGCGTCGCGCCCGGGTCGCCGGGGTTGAGGAAATGCGCCATACAGGGGCGTACCGCAACGTCGGCTGTGATCAGATTGTAGGTCACCTCTTGACTGATCACAGCGGATGGGGACACGACGGAACCCGGCGCGGCAGGGGCTACCCCGCTCGGCGGGGAGAGGGATATGGTGCCTGTTATGAGCGCGGGGAACTCCACTGGCGGGTAACCTATATATGACCGAGCGTCGCTTATGGAGTCCACTCGCACGAAGGAAGGCGCCGGCGAACCCATAGAAAGAGTGGCGCACTCCACCGACGAGAGCTCAGGTGAGCGCCGGCGGACAATGATAGTGTTTCCTCGCTGCAACTCTATCCATGAGAAACTTAGCGAAGGTCTGACCGCTTCGGTCTGGCGGGCGCGCACGGTTTGGTCTTGCCAGCGAAGAACGCCCACCAGCATCTCCTCGGTGATTCCCTGTCTGGCGTAGCCTATGAAGGTGGTAACCATGTCGCCCCGCTCCACAACCAGCACGCTCACATCCCCCGGCCAGTCGGTGCCTTCGATATCGCGATAGGGGCCGCCGCGCCAGTACACGCCCTGCGCACCCCCTTCACGGATAATTTTCCATGTGCCATTGGAGACATCCACGCTCACAGGCAGTTGCTGCGCCTGAAACACCACCAGCGGAGAGAGATGGTCGTAGCCGTCGGCGGACTGCATGCGAGACGAATATCCGAGCTTGACTACTGCCGCAGGATCGTGGGGATCGGGTGGGCCATCCCCGCATGGGGACACGGCCATCTCGGTGAGGCGCAAGGTATAAGTGCTGGGCGTGGTGAGCATGGCGGGCAGGAACTCTACCTCGAATCCCAAGCTGAGCCGCAGTTGGTCTTTGTCTGACATGCGGAAGAAGGGTCGGGCGCCCGGCACGACAGGCTGAGGCAGGGACTGGTACGTGGGGGTGACGACCGGTACCTGTTCCGTACTACGACCGCGCGGCAAGAACACCGCGGTGGTAGTGGGCGTGCCGGAGGCCGAACCGGCACACCTGCGGTTGGTCCCTGCTTCATTGACTGCTCCCGCACGCTCGGCCTTGATGAGTATGGTATTGCCCGAGCGTACCTCTATCCACCGGAAGGACCGTACCGAACCGGCCTGCAACAAGTTGCCCACTAGCCACAGCACTACCATCACCACGAGGCCGCTCGCCGCCACGGCTGCCAGCCATATGGGCGCGTTCGACACAAGAGGTGGCACATCCTCTTCTGCCTGAGTGAACACGCTGAGCCTTTCAGAAAAACCAGCGAGGGAGCGGTTAGGGGCCGAAGCTGGTGCGGGAGTGGGCCGCGGTGCGGGCAGGCGGGTGGATAGCGCATCGAGCAGGCCGGCCCTGAGGTCGGGCGGGGCGTCGAGCGGGGTCTGCTCGCGGATATGGCGGGCGGAGTCCTCCACTCTGGCCAGCACCGCAAGCTGATCGTCGGATTCCATCTGCGCCCAGTTCAGCGGTATGCCTGCCCGAAGCTGGTCCAGAGCCTCGGCCAGACGGCCTTCGGCGCTGCGTACCCCAAGCGGACCGGCAGACCGGAAGGCAGCAGGGATGCGCCCGTAGCCGGGGAGAGAGGGGAGGAGGCGGCGTCCCCTCGCACGCCGGTTTCCATGAGCAGCATCAGCGGTCATCGGCACTCGTGCTGTCGTGCTGTACCTGTACAAGAGGCCCGATACGCCACAGGGCATTCCGCAGGATGCGCATGGCCCGCGCCACGCGCACTCCCAGCACGCCGGCGATATCCTCTGCGGGCAATTCTTCGAAAAGGGCTAGCGCGAGCGCAGCCTGCTGGCGAGCAGGCAACGTGAATATGGCCCGGCGTAGCTGCCCTGCTTCATCATCAGGCCCGGTGACGGTTACGACTATGCGCGCTCGCTTGCGTGCAAGGTGGCGGTTGGCGAGGCGCAGCAGCAGGTAGAGCAGGGGAGCGGTCTCCCTGCCCTGCGCGTATCGGCGCAGGCGACGCATGGTCACAGCTTGCTCAAAGGTGGTGCGCACCACCTCGGCGACCAATTGCTCGTTGCCCGGCCCGCAACAGCGGCTGACGTATTTGTACACTCGCCCCAGATGGCGGTCTAACAGTTGGGCAAGGGCGCGGCGGTCGCCACCTACCATGCGCTCGGCCAGTTCGCGGTCCGGGTCCGGGTCTCGGTCGGGCAGGTATTTGCGGCTGTTACTTCCCATTGCCATCATACCACCATACCACCGATATGCTACAATCATAGCCACATAGCAGTTTAGTTTCAAGGGGTGATGGGCCTATGGCAACGCGGGAGGCACAGCCTCTGGCGGTGGCAGGCACAGGCACGGGCACGGGCACCGGCGGCGGGCTTGGCTCTGGTGCAGCGCACTATCCCCATCAGGATGCGGCAACAGAGGCACGTGGGGACGCACCGCGCACCAAACTACCGCTCATCTTGATAATGGCCGGGGGTCTGCTGCTGCGCCTGTTCCTGCTGGGCGGCACGCTGTACTCGGACACCGCACCGCTCACCGGTGATGAGCCGAACTATGTAGGGATCGCATCCCATCTGGCACGCGGTGAGGGGTTCATCGAGCTAGGGGTGTGGACCCGTCCGCCCGCATACCCGCTGTTCCTTGCCGCCTTCATAGCCCTTACCGACGGCACACTGGCCCCCGCCATGGCTGCGCAAATGCTTATATCGGTGGCTACCATCGGAATGGTATACCTGTTGGCGTTGGAAGTGCTGGCATACCATGCCGGTGTGCCCCATCGCAAAGCCCGGCCGGCGGCGACCGCCGCGGCAGGCCTCATGGCCTTCAACCCACACCTGATATTCATGTCCAGCCTGTTCCTGACCGAGACACTGTACACCTTCTTCCTGAGTGTGATGTTGTGGGCGATCCTGCGCGGCCTACGGCTGTGGATGGAACGCGCGCCATCGCACGTGGGGGCCAACGCACTCATAACCCAGAGAAGACCAGCGGTGACCATGGTGCTGTTGGCAGGTGTGGCGGCAGGGCTGGCTGCGCTGACGCGCTCGTTGCTGGTCACTTTCATACCGTTCGTTCTGGGCTGGTGTTGGTGGGTGATGAGCAGACGGCCTGCGAGCAAGGCGCATACCGGGCGGTGGGCATGGGTGAGGAGCGCGGCCGGTGCCACGGCGCTGTTCGTGCTGGCCTGCGCGGCGGTTGTGCTGCCATGGACGGTACGCAATTATCTGACCTATAATAGGTTTCTCCTCGTGGACACGACGGGTGGGTATAACCTCTGGTTGTACAACGGCAACATCAGCAAAGATGAGATCCACCGCCGCTTGCTGGAGATACGCAACCCGGTAGACCGAGAGCGCTATGCTGTCCAGCAGGCACTTCAAGCCATCGCAGCCGATGTGCCCGGCTTCCTTCAGAGTGCCGCCAGCAGGTTCGCGGATGCGTGGCGGCCCGAAGAATTTCAGGAACTGCGCATATCACTGCGCGACCAGTATCCGGGCACGGACTGCACAAACCTCGACATATATGGGTGGGCGCAAACGCTGTTTTACGTAGGGCTGGTGCTACTGACGGTCTGGGGCATGGCCGTCGGGCCGGGCAGGGCCTTCAAGGGGTTATTTGCACTGGCGCTGGTCCACTACGCCCTTACCACCATGCTGATTTTCGCCGGGTTCCGCTTCCGCGTGCCACTGTATCCGTTCGCCAGCGTGTATGCGGGTTGGATGCTCGTGAATCCGGGGTTGTTCGGGCGGCTCAGACCGGGGGACCGCGCACGACGCGACGACATGCCCCGGACGGCAGTGGTGGCGCGTGCAGGTGCCGTGCTGCTATCGGTCGCCTTTCTCGCGCAGGCGGCATATATGGTCCTGCCTGAGGTGCTGGACTCGATCAGGTTCGAGCGGCGCTACATAGAGGGCAAGATAAGGATGGACAAGGGGGACTTTGCGGGCGCGCTGGCGCAATTCACGGGAGCGGCCCAGATCGACAGGGAATGCGCATGCTTGCATCGCTACATCGGGCTGGCATACGGCAGGCTGGGCGAACCGGACAAGGAGCGGGCCGCATATCAGGCGGCACTGGCCCCGGAAGAGCATGACTGGCGCACGCGCGCCCTGTTGAGCGACCGCCTGAGAGCCGCCGGCGACCCCCGTGCCGCGGTGATCATCCGGAACACGGCCCCGCCGTTTCGCGCCGAGCAACTGCGCTGGGCATGGGACAACATCGCCCCACCACCTACCCCTGAACTGGACGTGGGCGGGGCGGATATCGGCTATCTAAAAGGTTTCGAAGCCGCCGAGACCGAACCAACCAGCTCGGGGCAGGTAACTTACCGGTGGACCGGCGCGCATGCATACCTGCGGCTGTGGCCGGCAAGCGGGCCTGATGGGGTCAGGCTGGTGCTGCACTGGCATTCGCTCGCATGGCCGGGCAAGCTCGAACCCACCAACACTGTGCGCGTGCTGGTGAACGGAGTGGAAGCGGGCACCCTCACTGCCTTCCCCGGCTGGCATGAGGCCGCGCTGGACATCCCGGCCACCATGCTCGCATCAGACGGCTACCAACCCTTTGTGATAGAATTACTGACATCCACAGCCCGGCCACCCGGTGAGGACAGGCGTCTGCTCGGCGTGGCGATTGACTATGTCAAACTGTTAGATGCCCATGCCGAGCTGCCTGTGCCCGCCGCGCCGTCCGCCGGAAGTTACTGAACTTATTGGGCTACTGTAACTTACACACGTACTGTAGGATAGCCATAGTGAGAGCGACTTCATCCACCGGCCAAGCATTGGAGGCATTCAGCCTATCCCCCGCCGCCGGCCTGCTGAAGAGCATAGCAGGGGGCGCGGGGTGGAAACTGGGGGCCGACCTCGTTGGCCGGGCCATGCAGTACCTGCTCCTGTTGGCCGCGGCTCGCAGCCTGAGCGTGGGCGAGTTCGGAGACGTGACCTTCGCACTCGGGCTTGGTTATATGCTCGCACAGGTAGCGGACTTCGGCCTGCAACTGTTCGTGCAGCGAGAGCTTGCGAGGCAGGTGCTACCGGAAGCAAGCGCCCCGCCCTTCTTCAAAGACGAAGCGTCAGCAGCACGGCTGGTGGGCGGGGGACTTGTGATAAAGGCGGGGCTGTCTGCCGCGGCGATGGTGCTGATGGGCACGGTGGTCCTGCTAGAGCCGGTCGGCCATAAAGGGGCAGTGCTGCTGCTTGGCCTCTCGATGGTGCTGATGACTGGGTTGGAATATCTGTCGTACTGTTTCCGGGCGCTGCGCAAGCTGAAATACGAAGCGCTGGCGCTCATGCTGGCACGGGGGTCAAACCTGCTGCTGGGTGTGGCGCTGCTCTACCTCGGAGCGGGCGTGTGGGGTCTGGCGCTGGCGGGCAACGCGGCCATGCTATTGGCGCTCGTGTTCGGCTATCGCCTGTTGGCGGGCTATGTCAAACCCATCTGGTGGGTTGATGTGGCCTACTGGCGGCGGCACATCTGGCAGCCCACGGCCATGGGACTGGGCATCGTATTCAGCATAATCTCGTTCCGCGTGGACAACCTGCTTATGCTGCCGGTGGTGGGGCGCGAGGGGCTGGGGTTGTACAACGCGGCATACAAACTGTTCGAGCCGACCCTGCTCATACCATCGGTGCTGCTGGCCGCCACCTTCCCGATGCTCGCCAACCTCGCCCAATCCGGGGGAGCAGGCCGGTTCAGACAGGTCGCGGGGCAGACGGTGACAATCCTGCTCATTGCAGGCACGGGGGTCACGGTGGTCCTCGCGCTGGTGGCAGTGCCGGCCATAACCCTGCTTTACGGCCGGGAGTACGCGCAAGCAGCCGGCCTGCTGCAAATTCTGGCCTTCGCATGCCTGCCTTTGTTTGTGAACTACGGGTTGACCCACATACTCGTTGCCATGGATAGGCCGCATCTGTACGCGATATTCACTCTTGCGGCGCTGGCGGTGAACATCGCCGGCAATCTGACCCTGTTGCCGGTGATGGGGGCACGCGGTGCGGCCCTCGCCACCGTGGCTACCGAGGTGGTGTTGCTGGCTCTGTGCGCGGGGGCCCTGTGGCGATACCTGCTCGCAGGCAAGCGCATCGCCAAGCCTGCCGAAGCCATTGAAACGGCCCACACTACGACGACCGGAGGAGCCGCTTGAGCGTCCAGCCGCCAACAAGAGCTAAGCGCAAACCCCCGCGCACCGGGCAAAAGCGGGCATCGAGGTACGCATCGCCTGCTATGAAGAACGGCACGCCTGTGAAACTCAGCCCCGAACCCACGCGCCGGCATGGGATCCGACCGTCCGATTCGGGTGCCCGGCGCGAATATGCGGAGCACACGCGGGCTCTGCCCCTACCCCTGCCCCTGCAGTTGAAGCTGCGCCACACGATCGTTCAGGGCGCAGGCCGGGCCGACCTACACGACAAGACCGCTCAAATATCCTCCAGAGTGTTGTTCGGTGCTCTGTTGCTGGTGTTGGCAATGAGCCCGTTCGAAGCCGGCTACCCGCCGCTTGGTCGCTTCTTGTGGGCCACATTCACCAATCTGGAGGCGGCGCTGTTCGTGCTGCTGGGCGCGTGGATGTGCGCCATGGCGGTTGACCCCCAGACCAGAAAGCGGTTCTTGCGCCTGCCTCTGCTCGCACCCATAACAGCATTGCTGGTCGCCTCGGTCGTATCCACGGCGCTGGGCGAATATAAGGCGCTTGGCGTGCAGTTCATATACAGGTTGCTCATGGGAGTGCTTGTGTATGCTTGCGCGTGGTTGACGCTGAACAGCAGGTTGCGAGTGCTGGCGGCGGCGGGCACCTTCGTGGGCGCGGGCTTCGTCTCAGCGGTGCTTGGCCTGCTGGAATTCGCAAGCTGGGTCAATGTCGAGCCGTGGCTGAGCGCGTTCAAGCCCCAGCCGACCACGGTGGGTGGGATGCTGCGGTTGAGCGGCACGTTCGAGTACGCCAACGGGGCGGCCATGTATTTTGAGATGGCCCTGCCCATGTTGCTGGGGCTGTTGCTGTTTTTTTCGGCCAAAGGGGCCGTGGCAAGCGCGCCCCAAGACCATCCCAAAAACCGCGGGGCCAAATCCCTCACCAGCAAGCTACCGATCGCCGCTCTGTACGCCATGGCCGGCCTGTACGCTATGGCGCTAATCTTGACCTTCAGCCGGGCCGCGTGGGCAGGCACGCTGGTGGCGGTGGCAGTGTTGTTTGTCGCTCTGATCCTGCGCAGGCGTTCACAAACCAAAGAAAGCTTGGCCGCCAGCGCGGGCCTGCCGGGCGCTCCAGCCCCAAACGAGAACGTGCGCGCTGCCCCCCACGCTTTTGCTCCGATTAGAGTGTTAGCGCTGGCGGTGGCGGTGATGGCTGTTGGGGCGGTATACGTGTCCCTGACACAGCCCCTGCTGTGGCTACGCCTCACAGGTGAGAACGACCGCAGCTGGTATCGCAACACCATCTCACCGGGGCAGGTGCCGGCGTTGTCGGCGGGCAGCATCGTAACAGTGCCCGTCACCCTTCGCAACGATGGCCCCATGACGTGGTGGGCCGAGCGGGTGCCGCTGGTGCACCTGAGCTACCACTGGATGAGCGCGGACAAGAGCCATTACGTGCTGTTTGAAGGGGAACGCACCAAGCTGCCCCACGATGTGTATCCGGGGCAGAGCGTGACGGTCGAAGCAGTGTTGATGGCCCCGCCCAAACCCGGAGAATACTACCTACAATGGGACCTAGTGCAGGAAAACGTTACATGGTTTTCCGAGAAGGCCGGGGTCTCCACAGAGCCGACGCGCCATGTGATAAGCGAGGACACCACCCTGTCGGGCCGGTTGCGGCGTCCACCGGCAGTCAACCACCCACCCATCAGCGTGCGGGATTTCGCCAACCGCGATACGTCCACCGTGCCAAGGAGCAAACTGTGGCGCACGGCCTTCGCCATGTTCCAAGACCACCCCCTGTTCGGGGTGGGGCCTGATGGATTCCGCAACCTGTACGGCAAATACGCGGGGGTGTCGGACTGGAACCGCAATATCTACACCAACAACACGTACATCGAGATGTTCACCAACTTGGGGTTAGCCGGCGGGCTGGCTTTCCTGTGGCTGGCGGGGCTGGCTCTGTGGTCTGCGGTACGCATCGTGCTGGGCAAGGGCCAAGGTGCGCACGGGCTGTGGCTGCTGAAGCTGGGCGCCGCGGCCAGCCTGATAGCCTTCTTTTTCCATGGAATGGTGGATTACTTCCTGTTCTCCACCCCCATCTATGTGATTTTCTGGTTCATCATGGCAGTGGCCGGCAGTAGACAGGCGGAGGCGGAGGCGGAGACATAGACATATTGTGAAGCATGAGGTGTAGGGCAAGAGGTAGAAGTGTGGTAAAAGCGGAGCCTGCCGGTCATGCAACCACATGGCGGTAGTGAAACGGGGCGCGGGGCCTGTGCAGATTGCGGATCACGTTTCCGCGCCAGAGCAGAGAGGCGTAAGCATGCTGATAGGGTTTGAGGCATCGGCCCTGCACGGGCACAAGTCGGGCGTTGGATACTATACTGAAAACATGATGTCCAGCGTCATGAAGGCTGCGCCTGAGCACAGGTACGTGCTGTTCTCCAACCGAGACATCCGGCCGGACTGGCGGCAGCTCGGTTCGGAAGTGGTATACGACCGGCGGTTCTTTCCGGTGCGTGCAGTGTGGATGCAAGCCGCCCTGCCCATGGCACTGCGGGACGTGTCGCCGGATGTGTGCCATTTCACCAACTACCTTGCCCCTCTGGCCTGCCACTGCCCCTACGTGGTCACCATCTACGATATGACCGTATTCGTCACCCCCAAGTACCACAACCTGAAAAAGCTTGTGCTTGACCGCACCTTGATACCAAGGGTGGCGCGGCGGGCGGACGCGATCATCACGGTCTCAAACAGCGCCCGCAACGACATCCTGCGGTATTTGAAGGTGTCTAACGACAAGGTGCACGTGATCACGGGTGGGGTATCCTCCGACTTCAGGCCGGTGACCGACACGGACAAGTTGAACGAAGTGACAGCGCGATACCAGCTGCGCCTGCCGTTCTTCCTGTATGTGGGCACCATCGAGCCGCGCAAGAACCTGTGCAGGCTGGTACAAGCCTTCGCAAATTTGAAGCAGAGGGGCCTGCCACACAAGTTGGTCATCGTGGGGCAGACCGGGTGGCATTTTGCCCCTGTGTTCGAGGAGGTGAAGCGGCTGGGGCTTACAAGCGAGGTGGTGTTCACCGGCTATGTGCCCTTCGAGGACCTGCCCGCGCTGTACTCGCTGGCCGAGGTAATGGTCTTCCCCTCGCTGTATGAGGGGTTCGGTCTGCCGGTCTTGGAAGCCATGGCGTGCGGCACGCCGGTGATCACCTCGCGGTCGTCATCCTTGGTGGAGGTGGCGCAGGACGCGGCACTGCTGGTGAACCCGCTGTCAGTGCAGGAGATAGCCGATGCGCTCCACACACTGCATTATCAACCCAAACTCCGCGAGGAATTGCGGCAGCGCGGGTTGCGACGGGCGGCCCGGTTTACTTGGGGGGCTACTGCCAGAGCCACGCTGGACGTGTATGAGCGCGTGACTTCGGCCCGTGGGGTGCAAGTGCCACTGGCGGCCAAAGGCTGAGCAAGGGACCACATGGGTTGCGAACAAACCGAGGCTCGCACAGCGTGCACACCCACACGGCAATCGTGCATGTGCATTTGCATGTGCATGTGCATATAAGTGAGGTGGTGTGTGTTACCCGTGTGTATGCGATGCGCCTCAACCCTTTCCCCTCACTCCACTAGGCACGAACACCCTGACCGTGCTCAGGGTAACATACCCCAACCGTGCGTACAAAGGCTGTCCCTCCGCCGAGGCCAACAGCATGCTGGCTTCATAGCCTTCGGCATGCGCTTCGGCGAGGGCATGGCGCATCAGCCGCGTGGCTACACCCAGTCTGCGATAGGCGGTTATCGTGCCCACATTCCATACCCCTGCCACTCCCTCGGCTTCGCACAGCACCAGCGTGAGTGTGCCCACGGGCACCCCTTCCCAGCGGGCCAGATAATGCTTCACATGGGGCATGTCCAGCGCTGTGTTGTTGAGGATGAGGTCAACCTCTGAGGCGGGCAGGTGGAACGCATGGACGAGTATGGCCCGAAAGGCCGCCAACTCTTTGGCGGTGTGTATCTGCGCGGTGGTGATACTTTTGTCCGTGCCGGCGCTCTCCCATTCATATGGAGGCCCTTCCAGCCACATCCCCGGCATGGAGTCGTATTCCACATAACCTAGCCCGGCCAGCAATGGGCCGGCACGAGGGGCCAGCGCGTCCAGCGTGATGACGGAATGCCCCCGCCCCAGACTGTGGAAATAGTTGTCCACGGCTTGAAGCGTGCGATGATTGATGAAGCGCTCCAAGAGCAGGCATGCTCCGTTGAATACGGGCACAGAGGATGCTGAATGCCAGCACAGCGCCCCTTCCACTTCCTCTACTGGTCCCCCATCGGCGGGCAGGCAAAGGCTTCGGAAGCCCTCGACGGCGGCCCGCGCGAGGGTTTCCATCCTATCGTGTGTTGGGTCATCTGCGTGATGCGCCATAGACCAGATCGGATCAGCTGCGGGGAACAAACCTCTAGTGCCTATTCGTGCAAGATGTTGGGGAAGGCAAGGCCGGGGAGGGCTGTGCCCTGCTCAAGCCCCTACCTCTTTTATCGCACACAAAGTGCCATGAAATATTACCCCGAATACCCCGAAGCCTTTCCATTCAAACCCCTTGGGGCCTTGGGACCTTGATGCCTTGGTGGTCCAACCAACCCCTCACATCTTGAGCCTCCACCACACACCCACCGGATAGCCGAGCATCTTCGCTACATCGCCCACCAGCCTGATGACCGGCACGAGCGCGAGCGCATACAGCTTGGCCGGTAGGGGCAGCACCTTAAGCATGGGCCATAGTCGCTGGTATGGCCGCCGGCAGTAGGCGGCACCCGCCAGCGCCAGCATCGCGGCCACACCTTTGGCCCATGGCTCGTGACGGTTTCGATATGCCAACGCTACAAGCAAGGAAGCCGCTGTGTAGACGCTGTAGCGTATGGCATGTCGCCCGCGCCACAGGTCCGCCTTGCCATCGCCGCGTGCATAGCGGTAGTACTGCACGAAAAACGCCTTCAAGTTTGACCGGGGCCGGAAGTACACCACTGCTTCCGGCACGAACTTGAACCGGCATCCGGCAGCCTTCAACCTGAAGTCGAACACTAGGTCCTCGCAGTAGTCCAGCCATTCGGGATAGCCGCCCGCTCTCCACCACGCCTCTCGGCGAAAGGCCACCGAGCGGCTGGACGGCAAGAACTTGTCAGGCCGCACATCAGCCGGAGCGGGAAGCACAGTCGCGCCCATAGCCATCTCAAACGGCGTATGCGGGTCGGGCAGGAAGAAGCCGGCGGCTACATCGGTGTCGGAGCCAGAGTCGAGTAGGGGCACCAGCAGTGCCTCTAGCCAGTGTGGGTCGAGCCTCACACCCGCATCGGTCACAGCCACGATCTCGTACGAGGCGGCGCGTATGCCCTCGTTACGCCCTCTGGCGATGTTGGCACCCGGCCTCTCTATGAGCTTTATGGGAAGCAGACCGGAATAAGCGCGCACGATGTCGGGCGTTCTGTCCTTAGAGCCACCGTCTACCACGATGACCTCGGCAGGCTGCACCGTCTGTCTCACGATGCTATCCAGTAACCGCGCGATGCTGTGCTCCTCATCGCGCACCGTTACCACGAGCGATGCTTGCGCTGGCATACCGGGCATGGGCTTTGCTCACATTCCTGTCTTCTGCCAATCGGCTGCTATCGTGGCTTCGACCGCTTCAGCATCGGGCGACAGGAGCACGCTGTGCCGGTCGAAGGTGGCCTGCCGTGCATCGCCCGACACGGACAGCACGGTGCCGGGCAAGTGCCAGCGTATCCGTGGGGGCTTTATGCGCCACTGCCACATACCCTGCAAGCGCAGACACACAGCCTGCTCGGCCCCACGCTCGGTATGCTGCCAGCTCACATGATAGCTCACCGGCCCGAACGCCGTGGGTGCATTCTTCACGGTCACCTCGCCCGGCTTTTCCAGCCAGTGCACAGGGAACGCGGGCGTGAGCACGAGCACACCGCCGCTGTCGTGGAACAGTAGCCGCCTCACCAGCAGCAGCCACTCCGCCGATGCCCAACCATGCTGGCCATCGCCTGCGCTGCCGCCCTTGGACACGGGGTGGATGGCTTCAGGCCAGTTGCGGGTAGGGGATGCGTACCTCAGCAGTCGGTGCATAATCTGCCAACCACGCCATACGCCCTCCTGCCCCTGCATCAGGTAGCAACCCGCTATCCTCATGTTCAGATAGGTGCCCCAACCTGAATGGCCGGTGCCCACAAACAGCATCCCATCGTGGAAGGCCACCTCTTGCAGGGCTTGCAGTGTGCCGTATAGCAGAGGGCTGTCTGGTGGCAACAGTTCCAGCGGGAACCATGCTGCCAACGAGCCGACCGCACCGATGTCCACACCCCTGCCGGGTGCGGCAGGGATGCACGGCCGGCCTATGCGCTGGGCGTCGGCCTGCCACAGGGCGGTCAGCGTATGCCTCAGGCGGGCGGCGGCCTCTTCCAGCGCACGGTTCGGGCCGATAAGCTCGCGGGCTGCCTCTAACCCGGCGAGCGACCACAGGTTGTCCCAATAGTACCTGTCGGGCGGGCCTAGATGCTCGGACGAGATGCCGGGCGGCATCAACCCATCGGGCGAGCGGCTCAGGGTACGCATGATCCAGCGCACGCCCCGATCCACCGAGGGCATGAGTTCCGCTCTGAGTTCGTCGTCGGGGTGCAAACTCAGATGGCGGGCTATGGCCCATAGCGCCTGACCAGTGCTGTCCCATTCGCCTTGCTGGGACACGAACACGCCGCTCAACCTCTGCCTTCTGGGGAAGCCCCGGAGCAGTTCGGCCGTTGCCTCGGCGTAGCCGCAGACCGACAGCGCGTGTGCCATATATGCCGCATCCCTGAACCAGAAAGTATGATAGATGTCCGGCCCGGGGGTGATTTCTCGCCCATCGTGCAGGGCCAGTAGGTGCGCGTGATTAGCCTCCCACGACTCTTGCAAATCTCGGTCGGGCACCGTTATGCGCATGCCGCACCCCAGCAGTTCGCGCCATGCAAGTGTGGTGGCCGCCTTTGCCCGGCTGTAGAATTGAGAGTCGATGGATGACGGTTGAGGGCTTAGCGTTGAAGGTTTAGCGCTAAGGGGAAAGAGCTTCTTCGCGCCGTTCGTCCGGGCGGCACGTGAGTGTACCGGCACAAATGCGATGAACTCGGCCTCCTCCCACGGCTCAATGCTGAAAGTATATTGCAGCACGCCATGCGCGAAGCCATGCGGGTCGTGCAGGCTGTCTACTTGCTCCGGCTGCTCATGCCTGCGGATAAGCGAGAACAGGTCGCCCGATTTCAGGCCGGATAGCGCCCACCCTTGGGGTGCGGGCCACGTCACTGGCCCCGGCCTCTCGTCCGCCCGCAAGGTCTGTCCGTCCCATGAGATGTGGTACACCGGTGAAATGCCTTCGGGGTTGTAGGGCCTCAGCGCGAAATAGAACCTGCCGCGCACCCTAACATCGGCGATGTTGAAAAGCACCACCTGCATCACCGCCCAGTCCGCATCGTGTGCGGCCAGCATCCATGCTTCGCTGGATACGCGCAAGCCACCCGCCTCGAACGCCGTAGCCACCACGGGCAAGGTCAGCCCGGCGCCTCCCTCGGCCAGCGTGCCACCTTGCAGGCGCTGCACGACCTCTTTCTGCTCGCTGGCCGCCAACAGCAGCGACCCCTCGCGGCCGCCGTCCACCTGAACCCACCAGTCGAGCGAAGGCCCCCCCGGCACGGGCGTTAGCAAGCCCCACCTGTCCACGATGCTCTCTATCCGATGGCCCTCTCCCGGTATGCCCAGTGCCGTCCAGTTGCGGGCGGTCTGGTTGACCATAATGTTCACCACGCTGCGGGGCACGAAGGTGGGGGATCGGGGGTCAGCCTGTTCGCGCATCCACTTTGGCAGCAGCCAGTCGTTGAGCAAGGTCAGCGCGAACCTGTTGAGATAGCCCTGCGCCAGCGCCCGCGCTCCAATAGGCAACAGTTCCGGGGGCACTGCCACCGAGCCGGGCACGCCCAGCCGCGCCGCCGCCCTCAACAGTCGGTAGGCCTTGGCCATCTGCGGCCTGAGGTGCGCCAGCCCCGGCCTGAAGCGTGCCCTCTCAAGGCCCAGCGCCCTCAGCCACTCGTCCCATGGCAGGCGCTCCATCAACGCGTGGCTCCTCTCTCTCGCAGTAAAGCCAACTCCGTCTCGCTGAGGTCCAGCACTTCTCGCAACACTTCGTCGGTGTGCTCCCCAAGCATGGGTGGGTGGCGGCGTATGGCCGGCGGGGTGCCCCCCAGCTTGAGAGGTGAGGCCACCATCTTCACCGGCCCGATCACCGGGTGAGCCACGGCCTGCACCATGTTTCGCGCCTTTGCCTGCTCGCCCTCCAGCGCCTTGTCCACCGTGTTGACAGGCCCGGCCGGCACATCGCCGGCCAGCAACACAGACAGCCATTCTTGCGTGCTTTTGGTCAAGAATACCTGCTCTAGCATGGGTACCAGCACATGGCGGTGGGCGACGCGCTGTGCGTTTGTGTCGAATCTGGGGTCATCGAGCAGATGGGTCTGGCCGATAGCCGAGCAGAACCTACGCCACTGCCTGTCGTTACCCACCGCCACCACAACCCATCCGTCGGATGTTCTAAACGTCTGGTAAGGCACGATATTGGGGTGGCTGTTGCCATAGCGCGCAGGCACTTCGCCCGACACCAGATAATTGCTGCCCACATTAGCCAGCCATGCCAGATGGCAGTCGAACAACGCCATATCAATGTACTGGCCCCGCCCGGTCATGTCGCGCACCCGCAGGGCGGCCAGAATCGCCGACAGCGCCAGCATGCCCGCCGTCAGGTCCACGATGGCAACCCCTACTTTCATGGGCGGCCCGTCCGGCTCGCCGGTGATGCTCATCACACCGCCCACACCCTGCATCACATAATCGTACCCCGGCAGGTGGGCCAGCGGCCCTGTGCGCCCGTAGCCCGAGATAGAGCAGTACACCACACCGGGATTGACACGGGACAGCTCTTCATAGCCGAGACCCCACCTCTCGGCAGTGCCCGGCCTGAAGTTCTCTACTAGCACGTGGCTCCTCAATGCCAACTCTCTGGCGATGGCCTGCCCATCTGCGGTGCTCAGGTCCAACACCACACTGCGCTTGTTGCGGTTGCAACACAGATAATAGGCCGACTCGCTCCCCTGATACGGCGGCCCCCAGCGCCGTGTGTCATCACCCTCAGGCGATTCGATTTTGATGACATCCGCGCCCAGATCGCCGAGCATCATGGTACAATACGGCCCCGCGAGCACCCGCGACAGGTCGAGCACGCGGATGCCCAACAGAGGCTGTGCATTAAGCGCGTTATCGGCTGAGGTCGGCACGAACCCAGTATGTCACAGGGCCGGTGTGCAGTCAAGACCGCCACCCGTACTCCCGGTCGGCCTGCTGTAGAGAAGGCCGGGGAGGGTTGTGCGCCCATTCCCCCACTCCTCTCTCCCTCTCTCTTGTTGCTCCACAGCATGCTGTGGAGCGAGGGGAATGAGCACACGGGTAGAAGATGCGGGGTAATCACTGGCTATGTAACCTTGACACAACCTCGTCCGTTACATAAATTAACGATTGACACAACGACATAAGGCGTTGTACTAAGCTGGGGGTGGTCACAAAGGTTAACCACACGGCGTGCCCCAGCTTTGTCGTCGAGGTGGCCGGGTTGACAAACGGTTCAGGTCGCCCGGCATGCTCGCTATATCTAAGCCCTACAGGGGGTATAACGGTATGGTCCACCTGCAGGCACCCCTTCGCGTCTTACAGGTAGCGCTTATCCTTGGCTGGATAGCAGACCTGTTCTTCTACAACAAATACCCCGGCATTTCGGTACCGCTGTTCGTGCTGTTAATCCTTGGCTCGCTGTTCGTGCTCGGTCGTATGGAAGGCGTGCGCCCAGCATGGGCCAACTTATGGCTGGTGGCACCCCTGCTCTTCTTCGCGACAATGGTGTTCGTGCGCGAGAACGCTACCCTGACCTTCCTGAACCTGTGTGCAGTATTCGTGCTGCTGTGCGTAATAGTCTTCTTCTATTCGGGCGATCGGGTGTATAAGCTGAGCCTGCTGGGTTATCCGGCGGTGTTGTTGGTTACGCTGGGGCACCTGCTGGCCCGGCCTGCCCCTGCCATATCGGTGGCGGCCCGCGCCGCTTCGGCCCAAAGGCATCGCATCAACCTTGTGAGGTCGGTGTTGCGCGGGGTGTTCTTGGCCGTGCCCTTGCTGATGATATTCACCGCGCTGCTCTCTTCAGCCGACAGCATATTCGCGGGCTACGTGGCCGACCTGTTCCAACTCGATTTTATAGTCAACCTGCCCGACACATTCGCCCACCTTACTTTTATACTGTGCGCCGCGTGGCTCACGGCAGGGGCTTTGCTGTATGCCCTGCAACGCCGTCTTCCGGCGCGTGGTGCCGCGCCCGGCCCAACCACCGGCTCCGGCTCCGACGAGCCATCTCTGCCGGGCATGTTCAACACCGGGCTGAGCATCGGCTTTGTGGAGACGGTGGTGGTGCTGACGCTGGTGAACCTGCTGTTCCTCGTGTTCGCATACGTGCAGTTCACCAACGTCATATTCGGCAACCTATCGTCCATGCACTACGAGGCCTATCGCGAATACGTGCGCCGGGGGTTCGGGGAACTGCTGGTGGCCGCTTCGCTTACCATGGTCCTCATCCTCGGCCTGCGCACCCTTGGCTGGCGCGAGACCTACCGCGAGATTCGCATCTTCAACCTGCTCGGCTCGCTCATGATCGTGCTGGCGGGTGTGATGCTCGTCTCGGCCTTCATGCGGATGGTGGTATGGGAGAGCGTCCAGTTCTATATAAATACGCCTATGCGCATCTATGTGCGCTGGTTCATCATCTGGCTGGGCTTGTTGTTCGCTTGGCTCTTGGTCACCTTCTGGTACCGTCAGGAGCGCTTCGCCGTTGGCGCGTTAGTTGCGGCTATGGGCTTCATGGTCAGCATCAACCTGTCCAACCCCGATGCCACGACCGCGGCCTACAACCTCCAGCGCAAAGACGATCTGGCTACAAGGTATCTGTATCTGTTATCCGACGATGCAGTGCCTGTTTTGGTGGCCGGCTACGACTACACCACCGGTCAGGTGCGCGAAAGGCTGCGCGCCCACCTTGTGACGCGCCTCACCAGCATGGAGGCCGACGCCTTGCGCCAGCCTTGGCCCTCGTTTCATCTGGCGCGGTGGAGAGCTCATGAATTACTGGCGGAGATGCGAGCGGCAGGTAAGCTCGACGACCCGGTGACCGAAGGTCAAGAGCAGAAAGGGTACCCCCCGCCTCCGAACTTCACGCTGGTCAGGGACAGCCCCGTGGCACGTTGATGGCACCGGAAGCGCGGGCGAGACGCCCGCACCCCATAAACCGCAAAACTGCCCGGCCAGTACCAATTCTCCACAGCAGTTAAAGCGGAAGGGTATAGGGTTCAGGACCTGCATCTACCTTCGCCAACCCATCCCTGAGCAGCGCCTGCATCCGAGAGTGCAGTAGCCGGTTTGTAACCAAAGCGCTGATGAGCGGAGCTTGCGACACGGACTGCCAGAGCGGTCCAAGCGGCCTGCCCTCCCAGTCTGTAGTCAGGCCCCCGGCTTCCTCCACCAACAGCGAAGCCGCCCCCAGATCCCATGGTTGCAGGCTCAGGTGGAAATACGCATCGAAGCGCCCCGCCGCTACGTAAGCCATCGCCAGCACTGCTGAGCCGAGCAGACGCCACCGGCGCACCATGGGCTGTACCCACGTGGCAAGGAAGAGCATGCGTCGGGCTACGCCGGGGCGGTAGCCAATGTCTGAGGCGACAAATGCTTCGCTCAACTCGCCGTTCGAGGACACCTTAATGGGCGACCCGTTGAGGAACGCTCCTCCCCCTCTGATGGCCGAAAACAACTCGTCGTGGACCGGATCGAGCACCACACCGGCGAGCGGGGTACCATCAGGGCCACCCACAGCCACCGAAACACACCAGAAGGGCAGTTGGGCCGCGTAATTATGGGTGCCATCAATTGGGTCCACCATCCACAGGAAGTCATGGCTGGGTGCCTGTGGCCCGGCCAACCCCCCTTCCTCGGCCAATATGCCATGGGTGGGATACCGCGCCCTGATCACCTCGATGGCCGCGCGCTCCGCGGCCATGTCGTACTGGGTCACGATGTCCTTGCCGCCCTTGGAGCGAACTTCCAGCGGCCCGCGAAAACCGCCGAGCGCTACTTCACCGGCGGCTCGTGCTGCCTCCTCGGCCACATCTAGCAACTGCTTTGTCAATGCCCACTGGTCAGCCGTCATCAGGCACCTCTCGTGGGGCTATGGGGCTACGGGTGGCGCGGCGGTTTCCACCGGCAACGGCAACTGCTCTTCGGGGCCCGGGGTGGGTTGCTCGACGCCGGGCAAAGGCAGGTCGGTCGGCAGTCCACTGGTACACGGCTGGTGCTGCATGCTGAACTTCTTGTATATCTGCACGTCGTAGTTCTTGCGAGTTTCGCAAATCCACCTTATGAAGCCTTCGACCTTCTGCTCGTTTGTGCCGGTCTTGGGCACGTGCTCGGTAGCCATCAGGGTATACACGAGGTTCTCCACCACGCGCCGATTGTACTGCTCTTCGGTGATATTGTATTTCTTCAAAAAGCCCTCAAACGTCTCTCCGGGCGGCACCTCGCGCTTCTTCGCATCTTCGATCACCATGCGCTGTTGCTGTTCGTTGGGATAGAGCCCTTCCTTTCTGGCCTGCTGCTGGATGACCTCCAGATTGATCAGTTTGTCGAGGGCGTCGTACTGGATGACTTCTAGCGCGCGGGTGCCCGTGATGCCCTCGAAATTGTTGACGAACCCACCGAGTATTGGGTCGGATAGAGCGATCTCCTTGTCTTTTGCAACGCGCTCCTCCCAGTCGCGCGAGTATATGGGCACCCCATTGACCGTAGCCAGCACTTCCCCTCTCGACTGGCTGGGCGGGGGTAGCGAGCCGGCGCCCGCCTTAGCCCTCTGCTGGCCCACGATGAAGGCGAATGTGACCAGCACCGCAACGGCCAGCACCCCCAAGAGCGCATATGGCAGGAGAGCGAAGTTGCTTCTGGGCGGCACTGCTCTGGGCCGCTGTTTCGACCTGCGCCTGATCTTGACTGCGGCGCTGGCCGCGCCCTCATTCGTGCGCGCATCCTTGGTTGTGAACGTGGACGTGGACGTGGTCATAGCGGCTCTGGCATGGGGTGTGGCTTGGGCCGGTCTGCTCGCTGCCTGCTTCGCGTCGAATGCCGCCCTCTGGGCCGGGTCCATCAGTATGTCCCACGCCCTGTTGAGCCTGTCCAGCATGGCCCCGGCCCTGTGGTCGCCGGCCAGCGCCTTGGCCTCGTAATGGTCAAACAGCCGGTCATAGGCGCTCGCAATGCTGTCTTCATCGGCGTCCGTGGGCACCCCCAAGACTTCGTAAGGATTGAATCCTGCCAAGCGCAACCTCCCTGAATTTTTGAGCTTTGAGCTTCTTGATGTTGAGTCCGTTCAGCCACCCGTGGTCAGAATTCAGCGCTCAACCGGCGGGTTTCTGTTCAAGCGAGAGCACCGCCATGAAGGCCTCCTGCGGTATTTCGACGCTACCCACCATCTTCATGCGGGCTTTGCCTTCCTTTTGCCTCTCCAGAAGCTTGCGCTTGCGCGTCACATCGCCACCGTAGCACTTGGCGAGCACGTTCTTGCGCATGGCGGAGATGGTTTCGCGGGCGATGATCTTGCCGCCGATGGCCGCCTGCACCGGCACGTCAAACAACTGCCTCGGTATCAGCCTGCGCAGCCGGTCCACAAGCTGCCTGCCCTGATAATAGGCCTTGTCTCTATGGGTGATGATGCTCAGGGCGTCTACGGGCTGACCGTTCACAAGGATGTCCAGCTTGACCAGATCAGCCTCGCGGTACTCGGCGAACTGGTAGTCCAGCGATGCGTAGCCCTGAGTGCGCGACTTGAGTTGGTCGTAGAAGTCAACGATCAGCTCGGCAAGCGGCATCTCGTATTCGAGTACCACCCTCTCCTCGTCGAGATAATCCATCTTTTTGTACACCCCACGCCTTGACGTCACCAATTCCATTATAGGACCGATGTAGCGTTTGGGGGTCACCACGCTGATGAGCATCCACGGTTCTTCGATGCGGGTGATGCTGTTGGGCGGGGGCATTTCGGCGGGATTGTCCACCACTACGACAGAGCCATCGGTTTTGGTTACGCGGTATTCCACGCTGGGCGCGGTCACGAGCAGTTCGAGGCCGTACTCGCGTTCCAACCTCTCGCGTATGATCTCCATGTGCAGTAGCCCCAGAAACCCACAGCGGAAGCCAAAGCCCAGTGCTACGCTGGTCTCCGGCTGGTATACGAGGGAGGCATCGTTCAGGTGGAGCCGCTCAAGCGCTTCCCGCAGGTCTTCATAATCTTCGCTGACCACAGGATAGAGGCCGGCGAACACCATAGGCTTGACGGGCCTGTAACCGGGCAGCGGCTCTTTAGCGGGCCGCCGGGCCAGCGTTATAGTGTCGCCCACCTGACAGTCTCGCACTACCTTCAGGCCGGTGGCGATGTAGCCCACCTCGCCTGTGGTAAGGGTTCGAGTGGGGGTCATGTCGGGGCTGAACGCGCCCAGCTCCAATGCTTCGGTGGTAGCGCCGGTGGACATCACCATGAGGCTGTCGCCTACGCCGATCTGGCCGTCCACGATCCTCACGTATGCGATTACCCCTTTATAGGGGTCGTAGTGACTGTCGAACACAAGGGCGCGCAGCGGAGCATGAGGGTCGCCGCCGGGGGGCGGGATGCGCTTCACCACCGCCTCCAATATTTCTTTTACGCCCGTGCCTTCTTTGGCCGAGGCAAAGATGACCTCGTCGCGAGGCAGGCCTATTACATTCTCTATCTCGTCTGCCACCAGATCGGGCTGGGCCGCGGGCAGGTCTATCTTGTTGACCACCGGCACGATGGTCAGGTCGTGTTCCAGAGCGAGGTAGGTGTTGGCGAGCGTCTGGGCCTCGATGCCCTGAGTGGCGTCCACCACCAACAGCGCGCCTTCGCATGCCGCCAGCGACCTGCTGACCTCGTAGGTGAAATCCACGTGGCCGGGGGTGTCAATCAGGTTCAATTCGTAGGTCTGGCCATCATCTGCCCTGTATGTCATGCGCACGGCGCGCGCTTTGATGGTGATGCCCTTTTCGCGCTCAAGGGGCATCGAATCGAGCACCTGCTCTACCATCTCGCGCGATGATACCGTTCCCGTTATTTCAAGCAGCCGGTCAGCAAGAGTGGATTTGCCGTGGTCTATGTGGGCTATGATGCAGAAGTTGCGTATCAGTCGTTGCTCAGTCATCAAGTGTGGTGGAAATAGCGACAATAGGCCCGTATTCAGCACATGTGCGACCGCGGTGACGTATCGCAGCGGTCGGCGCAGTAGTGTTATGGCTCATCTTAAATTATGGCCATGTTGCATACAGAGCGTGGGCTTCGGGGGCGTCCGGCAGTCACGCTCATGCCATCTGTGTTTCACGCCGTCAATGTGGGGGCATGGCGCAGGCCGCACAGGCTACATTTCCCGCCCATCAATTCAGTATATGGAGGGCCGCTGGTGTTTGTCAAGCGTCCGCAATCTGACATCGGTCATGGATACCTCATCATGCGTGACGGTAAGGGCGTAGAGGTGCACGCAGGGCTATGCGCCTGTGGCACTTTGTGCCGCAACACAGGGAAGGGGCTTGGCTTGGAGAGGGCTGTGCCCTCCCCAGACCCCCACTTTTACATCTGGGGTGCATGGGGTTATGGGTTATAATGAGATGCGAGATGGCGGGGGCGGGGAATGGCGAACTGAGGTTCGGAGGGATGGAAGGGATGGAAGGGATGGATGCCTACAGGGTAGGCCGGTATTATGACGAGCGCCCCGAGCAGGAATGGGAGCGGCTCGATCTTCACAGAACCGAGTTTGCCGTGACAATGCGGGCGCTGTCCGACTACATGCCCCCGCCCCCGTCCAGAGTGCTGGACGTAGGGGGTGGGCCGGGCAGATACGCTGTAGAACTGGCCCGGCAGAGATATGAGGTGACCCTGCTGGACATGTCCCGGCGCATGCTCGATTATGCTGAACTCAAGGCGGAAGAGGCAGGGGTCAGGCTGGCGGGCTGCGTGCAGGCCAACGCCATGGACCTGTCGCTGTTTCCGGACGGGAGTTATGATGCAGTGCTGTTGATGGGGCCGCTGTACCACCTGCTGAGGCCAAAGGACCGGCGGAGGTGTGTGCAGGAGGCGGGGCGCGTGCTCAAGCCCGGTGGGGTGGTGTTCGCCTCGTTCATCACTCGATACACCCCCATCCGTTACTGGGCCAAACACGACCCCATGTGGGTGATCCAGAACCCACGGCGCAACGAGGAGATATTGGTTACGGGCCTGAATATAGCACCCGCCGGGTTCACAGATTCCTACTTCGCCCACCCATCGGAGGTGGCCCCCCTCATGGAGCACGGCGGCTTCGAGAAGCTCGACCTGATCGCGTGCGAAGGGGTGATCAGCATGATCGAGGAGAAGGTAAACCAACTCACAGACGAGCCGTGGCAGATATGGGTGGAAATGAATTACCAACTCGGCAAGGACCCGCTGGTGCACGGTTGTGCCGAACACCTGCTGTACGTGGGGCGGCGGTGGACGTGAGCGAACTGGTGCGCGCCGCGCCGGAGAGCGGCATGCCCCACGCCGAATGGTGGGCGCAAGACTGGGGCTAGCGAAATCTGGGGTGTGCCGAGGCCGACGGTCAGGCTCCACTGCGCGGCTTGCGTGCTGGTCTGGCCGCCAGCTTCGATGCCAGCAAAGCAAGTGTGTAAAGGGCCAACGCCAGCGCCAGCACTGCCCCCATCGCCACGAGCGAAGCCACCTCTACAGCCGGGTAGTCGAAGCGGTCGGAGGCCGGAAAGAGCGTATAGAACGGCTCCACCAGCGGGGCGGTCCATGCGTAAATCAGGGTGGGGAAGGGTATGTCGTCGCGCACGCCCACCGCCCGCATACCGAAGCGCGCGGCCAGCAGTGTTAACAGCAGGCCGGTGACCCCCCACAGGGCGAGGACTGGTGCGCGTTTCAGCATTGCTCCACAGTCAGGTCGGCTTCCGGGTCAGGTAATAGCCCCGCCCGCTCGTGCTCGCATCCACGATTAACCGGCTAACGCGTCTCCACGGTCACTTTGAGCATTTTGTCACCCACCGCTATCTGGTTGACCACATCCATGCCTTCGACAACCTGCCCCCAGTTGGTGTACTGACCATCGAGCCACTGCGCATCAGTTTTGACGATGAAGAACTGGCTGTCGCTGTTCTGGGTGGGGTCGGGGCCGCGGGCCACGCCGAGGGCGCCTGCTTTGAAGGGGAGTTGGTTGTATTCGGCAGGCATGCGCCCACCGCCCATGCCGGTGCCGGTGGGGTCGCCGCCCTGTATGACCCAGTCTTCCACGCGGTGGAAGGTGAGGCCGTCGAAATAGCCGGAGTTGGCTTTCTGCTCGAAGTTGGCGATGGTGTTGGCTACCCCCGCGCCCGGGTCGGTGTACAGTCTGGCGACGATGCGCCCCTTATCGGTGACTATCACGAGGAATTTGTCCGGCGCCGGGGTTTGGCCGCCTGCCCCTGCGGGCGAGGTGGCCGGTGCGGCGGTGCCCGCCGGGGGCGTGGGCGAGACCACGAGGGGATTTTGCGCCGGCGCGGGGGTTTGATCCCCTGCTTGAGTGGCAGTCGGGTTGGGGTTCCTATCAACGGGTGTCTGGTCGCCTGTGGCGGCAGGCTGTTGGCCGCTGCCGGGCCGAAGTAGCAGGAACAGCACCAACAGCAGTGGTACCATGAACAGCACCCAGATAACCAAATAGCGCTGGAGGCTGAAGGGCGGCAGTATGCGGTCTATCTGGCCTTTGAGAGAGGGTTGCTGTCGTGGGTGTTGGGAGGGCCGATATGGGGGCACAGGGGTGGTTTTGGGGGCCACATGCTTTGCGCCCCTGTTGCGAACAGGCCTTTTGGGTTGAGACATTTTTCGTCCTTATCGCTGAGGATTATATTTAAGCCCGACACCGCCATGCAGTGTGTGCTTATAGCCGCAGGTTTGCACCGCAGGCAACGGCAATTTGTAACATATAGTTACGCAGGCGTCAAGGCGGGCACATCTGACGCTTCCATCACCAATCGGGGGCCAAGCTCCGCCCCCTCATCGAGGGTAACCACCAAGAGCACCAAGGATGTGAGAATAACATTTCCGCATTGGTGGCCCGTGGTGCCTTGGTGGTTACTCCTACCGACTGGCTACCCCCGATTATTGCCGGAACTCTATGCAAGCCGTAAATGGTATAATGGGGAGGATGGGTATATAATCAGGAGTATACAACAAGAAGGAAAAGCAACAGTGACGTTACAGCAGGAAGCCCTCATCATAGACGCGGTGCGCACGCCGGTGGGCCGATACGGCGGGGCGCTCAAGGATGTGCGGCCCGACGACCTCGCCGCGCTGGTGATACGCGCGCTGGTGGAGCGCACCGGCGTGGACCCCCGGCGCATCGAGGACGTGATACTGGGCTGTGCCAATCAGGCAGGCGAGGATAACCGCAACGTGGCCCGCATGGCTGTGTTGTTGGCCGGCCTGCCCATCGAGGTGGCCGGGTGCACCGTCAACCGGCTGTGTGGGTCGGGCTTGCAGGCCATCAACGACGCGGCGCACGCCGTGCGCGTGGGCGAGGGCGAGGTGTTCATCGCAGGCGGGGTGGAGAGCATGACCCGCGCCCCACTGGTCATGGCTAAGCCCTCCGAGGCCTTCCCCAGAGGCAACCAGCAGATGTTCGACACTACCCTCGGCTGGCGCTTCACCAACCCCCGCCTCGCCGAGATGTACTACCCCTATAGCATGGGCGAGACCGCCGAGAACGTGGCCGAGCGCTGGGGCATCACCCGCGAAGAGCAAGACCGCTTTGCGCTGGAGAGCCAGCGCCGCGCCGCCGAGGCCATCGCTTCGGGCCGCTTCAAGGACGAGATCGTGCCTGTGACCATCCCCCAGCGCAAAGGCGACCCAATTGTGGTGGACACCGACGAGCACCCGCGCCCCGACACCACGCTGGAGAAGCTGGCTAAACTGCCCCCAGCTTTCCGCGAGGGGGGCACAGTTACCGCGGGCAACTCGTCGGGCATCAACGACGGGGCGTCCGCTGTGCTGATAACCAGCAAACGCGCCGCCGAGGAAATGGGGCTGAAGCCCATGGCACGCATCGTGGCCTCGGCGGTGGCCGGCGTGCACCCCGACTGCATGGGCATCGGGCCGATACCCGCCACCCGCAAAGCGCTGGAACGCGCCGGCCTGACCGTGGACGACCTCGACCTGATCGAGCTGAACGAGGCGTTTGCCTCGCAGTCCATCGTGTGCATACGCGAGCTGAGGCTGGACCCGGCTAAGGTGAACGTAAACGGCGGAGCCATCGCGCTGGGCCACGCGCTGGGCAACAGCGGCTCGCGGTTGATGACCACGCTGGTGCACGAACTGCGGCGGCGCGGCGGGCGCTACGGCCTCGCCACTATGTGCATCGGCGTGGGGCAGGGCATAGCCACCATCATCGAAAGGGTATGATGCAGGCGCGGACGCGGCCAGAGCAAGCGCAAACGCCCACATCAGGCCCCCGCAGTGCTGAATCGAAGGCGCGGGTCTGCTCTGCCCTGCTGAGCCTGCTGGCGCTGGTGTGCCTGCTGGCCGCGACCGCGTGCAGTGCAGGCGTGGGTGGCCCCCAACCTGTCGCCACGGCCACCCCCACTCTGCCGTCAACCCCCCTTGCTTCGCCTACTGCTTCGGTCAGTGCCGCGGCCACAGCTACGGCCACAGCGCCGGTCGCCGCGACCACACCCACGCGCGCCACCCCGCCCGACTGGGCACGCGATGCTGTGCTCTATCAGATATTTGTGCGGGCGTTCACCCCTGAGGGCACGCTGAAGGCCGCCGAAGCACGCCTGCCCGAACTGAAGGACATGGGCGTCAACCTGATCTACCTGATGCCCATCCACCCAATCGGCAAGGAGAAGCGCAAGGGCACGCTGGGCAGTCCGTACAGCGTGGCCGACTACATGCAGGTGGACCCCGCGCTGGGCACCGAG
>DAOTTC010000158.1:0-23805 GCA_034437815.1 Chloroflexia bacterium
GGCCGGGTCTATCTTCAGGCCGGCGAATATCTCCTCGTACATGTCGGCGATGCGGCGGGGGGTGTCCCTCAGCCCTTCGCGCTGAGGGTCCTCACCTATGGCTTCCAGCAGGGAATTCACTGCCTCGATTATCTTCTGGCGGTCCAACCCTCGTCTCCTGAACATTGCCTCTGCGGCTTCAGGCCAATTATCCATAGAAAGGCTATGAATCGGAGTGGGACAAGCGGGGGACACCCCCACAACCCCGGCAGGGGAGCGCCCCTGCACCCCCATTTTTGGAGTGAGGCAAGCGGGGGACACCCCCACAACCCCGGCAGGGGAGCGCCCCTGTACCCTCTATTTATGGCATCAGAGGCCGGTCAGTGAGGAGTATACCACAAACAATTGGAGGGTGCAGAAAGCGGTGCTAATTATGCCTTGTGACCGAAGGCTAAGGTCGGGGGTTAAGGCGCGGCCTGAGGCAGAACTCTCGTATAGCCGCCTCGTCCTGTGCGTTCAGCACCACGGCGGGATAAGGCCCGGCAGGCTCCAGCCCCATGCCTGATGAGATCAGGGCAATCGGTACGTGCGCGCGTTGCAGGGCCTCTAAATGCCTCGCCCCCGGCAGTACCAGAATAGCATCTGCCTGATTGATGAGGCCGTGCAGAGCCGGAGAATCGGCTTGCAAGGTATGCACCATGTATCCCCGCTCAAGATGGTGCTCCGTTGGCCCAGCTGTCGGGCCGGTCAGTGCCACTGCCACCTGCACGTCGTGAGACAGCCGCGCGGCCAGCATGTGGGCCTGTTGTTCATCCTCATCACCGTGCCCCGCGATTAATACCCTGTTTAGTGCGTAAGGGTGTGTGATGCCGTACAGGTCGAGCGCGTCGGCAAGGGCACGGGCGGCCCGCGCATATTCGTGGCCCGCAAATTGCGGCTCCCACAATCGGCCAAGCAGGGGGAGTATGTCCGCATCGGGGCGCACACGGGCGGCCTGAATACGCTGGCGCTCGGCCATGAAGTGCGGCAGGAGCCGGTTGAAGCGGTCAATAGCCGCCAGATGAGCCACGCTCACCTTCGGCAGGCGCTCTATGTTGGCGGTGTTGGTGTCGGGCGGGGCGTCCAGCCGGTACTCTTCGGGTCGAAACGCATCGCCCGCCGACAGCAGTGCCCTTCTGTACAGCAGAAGCAGGGCCGCCGACAGTATGCGCTCCATGTGCTCGCTCTCGTAGTTTTTGAGCACGGTGGCGAGGGCATTGCACTCCCACAGGGTATAGCGCCGGTGGGCGGGCGCCCTTGAGCCGGTGGCCCCGCCCACGTGGTGCACCACTGCGCCCGGCGCGTACACCACTCGGTGGCCCAGCACCCACAGCCGCCAGCCGAGGTCCACGTCCTCGAAATAGGCGAAGTAATGAGGGTCGAAGCCCCCCACATCGAGGAACGTGCGCCGGTGGATCAGCATGGCCCCACCCGACGCGAACAGCACGGGGTCGCCCTCGCCGGGTGGGCGGGGCGCATCGGGCCAGCCCCACGCCGAACGGGGCCGCCCCACGCCGAACAGGTTGGCCGAGGCCCCGCTGTACTCGATCTCCTGCCCGTCCCGCGACAGGATGCGAGAGGCCGCGCACACCGCCCCCTCACCCCCGGCGTCCAGCCCCGCGAACAACCCGTCCAGCCAGTGGGGTTCGGCCACGGCGTCATCGTTCAGGAAGGCCACATACTCAGCCGAAGCATGGGCGGCCCCCCGGTTGCACGCCCCGGCGAAGCCTTCGTTGCGCTCCAGCCTGAGGTGGCGCACCTGCGGATAGCGAACGCGCAGGAGCCGGCCCGCGTCGTCTGTGGAAGAGTTGTCCACCACGACCACTTCGAGCAGGTGGCGCGGATAGTCCAATGCGCTCAGCGAATCCAGACACTCGGAGAGCAGGTCCTGGTTGCTATAGGTGGGGATGACCACGGCTACCGTGCGCTGGTCAGAGGTGGGTGCGCTGTGGGCCATCAGCCTGCCCCCCTTCCCTCTTCACCCTTATCGAACTCAAGCTCCATAACCAGAAATCCTCCGGCGGGCAGGCCGTCTTCGTAGCGCCGGGCGGGGGTGGGCCCTGCCTGCGTGGTGGCCCACAGGCTTACGGCGTCCCCCGGCACCCCGTCGGGCGACTCGGCCACAAAGTAGAGCCATCTGCCCTCCGAGTCGGCCATGGGCGGGAAGCGAAAAGCCAGCATATCGCCATCCCTGAGAGTGTGGGCGGGCACTTCCAGCGTGTACAGGTCGGACCGCGCGGCAGGGCTGGCTCGGAGGTGGAGCACAAGGCGTGAGGTGTTGCGCCGCCCGAAAGTGTTGACCGCCACCCTTATGCCTGATAGTCCGGGGTGTGGACACAGGAAGCGCTGGCCGTGGCTGTGCCCCGCCGTCAGTTCGGGCAGGGCGAAGCGCTTCTGCCCGCCCACCAGCACGGGCCGGGCGCGGCTCCCCTTCACCGGTGCCAGCGACCTGAGCAGTTCCGCAGACCGGGCCGCAACCTGCGAGACTATGCCCTGCCTTTTGACGCGCAGTTTCTCGGGGCTGGGTATCCACCTGCCGTCTTTGCCGTTCTGCCCGACCGGGATAACGTAACCCTGTGGGCGCACCGGCATGGAGGGCCGGGGTGGGCGCGCGGCGCGTTCGCCGCGGATGTGCGGTTCGCGCACGAAGCGGTCCAACGCCTGTATCGTCCTGTCCCACGAGAAGCGGTCGCGCACCAGCCGTTGGGCGTTGTGGCCGCGCCGTGCCGCCTCATTCGGGTCATCCAGTATGGACAGCACCACCTCTCTCAGCGCGTGCGGGTTGTCGTGGGACACTACCCAGCCCGCCTCGTATTCCTGAATATGGCGGGCCACCTCGCTGTAGGAGGCGTGTATCACGGGCAGGCCGCACCACATGTAATGTATTGTGCGGCTGGGGAAAGCCAGCTCCCGCTCGGCGTTGGGCACCATCACGTCCACGGCCACGTGGGCGCGCCTGTAACGTTCCACCAACCGGTCGTGGGGAAGCAGGTCGGACACGCTCACACGCGGCAATTTTGCCAGCCGGTCCACCAGCGGCCCGAAACTGGCTGTGTCCACCGCATGGAAGGGGTGGCGGCCCCCTATTATTTCCAGCACGCCCCTGCCGGCCTCTTCCAGCGCCGAGGCCACGGTGAGCAGGGCAGGCGCCGGGTTCTGCCACGGCAGGAATATGCCCCCGTAGATGAAGCGCACCTGCTCGCTTGACCAGTCGCGGGGCCATATGTGCTCAGGCTGGTCGGGGTCCAGCGAGTAGGGGACCACGTGTAGAAGCTCCGGTATGCGCTCCACGTCCACGCCTGCCTGCGCCAGCCAGCCGATGAAGTAATACTTCTGCCGCTCGCCTATGCAGGTGTAGAAGTCGGCGTGCCGGAGGGCTTCCAGCTTCTCTGCGGCGTTGGTCTGCTGGTCCATGTAGCCCTGATAGGCACGCTCCAGCAGGTGGGGGCCGGTCAGGTCCAGCGCCACCGGCAGATTGGCCCTTTTGAGCCACGTCAGGTTGGGCCACCCGCACGATACCACCACGTCGGGCACCAGCGAATCTATCAGCGCCTGTAAGTTCTCCGGGGTCCACGCGCCGTGCACATATTCGGGGGGCACGCTGTGCTCTCTGCCCGCAACCGCGGCGGCAGGCATGGTGAAGCGCACGCGGTGGCCCCGGCTCTCCAGCCCTTTGCCCAGCGCCCACGCCCTTATGCCCGACCCGCTGGCCGGTATATCGCCCACGGGCAGGACATCCGGGCTGACCACCAGCACCTCTTTCGGCAGGTCCTGCCACAGCCTCTCTATCCCGAACTCGCGCATAAGGGTGTAGTGTGCCGCCGCATAGGGGGCATCCACCGCATGGTTGAGCAGGTGCACCCTGCCCGGCTGGCCGAACAACTCGAACAGTTCAGAATCGGGGCGTTTCCTGTGCGCCTGTATCCACCGGCGCTTCGGGTTGAGCCTGTCCACACTGTCCATGAACTCGTTCACGGCCAGCAGGTCGGCTACGGCGTTGCGGTGCACGTTGTCTGTGTCTTCGATGCTCCGCCTCGAATCCGCCATGTCGTAATCACCCATGTCCACGCCGCTCAGCTCCATGAAGCGCACGGCCCTCTGCCCCAGCAGCAGGAGCGCAGCAGGCAGTATCCTGTCGAGGTTGGCCTGCTCGTAGTTCTTGTAAATGGTGGCGAGGGCGTTGCGCTCGTACAGTACCTGTACACGGTGCGAGGGTATCTGCCCGGCGGTGCCGTGGTGGCGGTGGTAGGTGATGGCGTCGGGGGCCAGCACCACGCGGTAGCCCAGCACCCACAGCCGCCAGCCGAGGTCCACGTCTTCGAAGAAGGCGAAGTAGTCGGGGTCGAAGCCGCCTACTGCCAGAAATACGTCGCGCTGGATGAGCATAGAGCCGCCGCACGCGAACAGCAGGTGGCGTGGCCCGATATGCTGGCCCTTCACGGGCAGGCCATACGAGGGCTGAAAGCCAAAGCCGTGAAAGTTCAGCCCGCCCGCCTGAAAGTCAATGCGCTCGCCCCACCAGTCGAGCATCAGCGACGACGCGCACACCACGCCCGCATCGGTTCCGTGCGCTTCGTGCTTCTGGTGCTCCTGAGCCAGTGCGCCCACCAGTGCCTTCAACCAGCCGGGGTCCACCCGCGTGTCGTTGTTCAGGAAGGCCACATACTGGCCGGTGGCACGCTCGGCTCCGAAGTTGTTGCCCGCGGCGAAGCCCAGATTGGCCCCCGTCTCCAGCACGCGCACCGTCGGGAAGCGCTCCCTCATGAACTGCACCGACCCATCGGACGAGCCGTTGTCCACCATGATAAGTTCCAGCCGATCCCGTGGGTAATCCAGCGCCAGCAGAGACTCGAAGCAGGTCTGTAGGTGCTTCAGCCCGTTGTAGTTGAGCACCACCACCGAGACGGATGGCAGGTCGCCCGCACGGACAGGTACAGCGGGAGGCGGGAGGGTGCGCAGGAAGGGAGCACCATATTCGCCTCCGACCCCGAAGGGTGAGGCAGGGGGTGCGTGTTGAGCTTGAGGGGTTCGGGGCGAGGTGCGGTCAGGTGGGTGGCTCACTAATGTCTTCCCAGAAAGCGAGATATGGCACGCGTCAGGCGCATCACGCGCCCGGCCTCGATGCCCTGCAAAAGCTTTTCCAGATACAGGATGTGCTCATCCTTACTGCTGATGTCCTGCTCCAACCGGCGGGCGTAATCGTCTTTCCTGAGCATCTCGGCCCGCATCAAGTCCATCTCGGCCTTCGCGCGCTCAAGCTCTGCCCGTTGAAGGTCGAGTCGGGTCTCAAGGCCTTGAATGTGCAGTTCGCGCCGCTCGATTTGCTCGCGCAGTTTGCGGTTCTCGTGGTTGGCGGTCTTGAGGTCCAGCATGGTCATCAGTATCTGCACCAACTGGAGCCTCAGCACGTTCGCCGAGCCGTCCTCCTGCGTGGGCGGGTAGCTCCCCTGCACGTGGGCCAGCGCGGCCTGCAAACCGGGGCGCACGGCCACCATCACGCCGCGGTACGCGGGTGGAGAGTGGTCGCCGTCCGAGAAGGTCAGGTTGTAGAAGCGGTCGAGGGTGCGCTCGAACTCGCCGGCCCGCTCGTCTCTCAGCGAGATAAGATAGTGCTTGGCGATCATCATCAACAGCCAGTTGTACACATTGGCCGTGGTGAACCGGGTCACCAGCCAACCCGCCTGCTCAAACGCCGAGCAGGTGAGTGCGAAGTTGGGCAGGCCGTACTCCCGGTGCTCGGCGAGTTGCTCGTGCCGCGCTTCTAGTATCCACCATATGTATTCGTTGAGGGTCTCCTCGGCCAGATCGGCTTCGGTGGACTGGATGGGGTTGATCAGCACCACGGCATGGCGGGCCACCCGCATGATTTCGGAGAGGAAGCGGTCGCGCCGGTCTGCGGGTATGTGCTCAAGGGTGTCCAGCGAAGTAACTATGTCGAAACTGCCATCTTCGTAGGGCAGGTCCAGCCCCGACCCCTGTACATAGCCGGGGATGGTGCCGTCGTCGGGCACAACGTCCAGCACGGTCATTTCAAAATAGTCGGGTGTGAGAAAATGCCGGAGCACGCCCGGGTAGCCGCCCACGTCCAGCACGCGCAGTTTATAGCCGGTGGCATCCGGTCCGCCCACCCTGTGGGTGATCTCGGTGTACAGGGCGCCGAGCACGTTCTGGGCTATCCTCATGCGCCCGTACTGGTCGAATGGCAGAGAGAGCAGGTCGGCCTCACCGGGTGCCGGGGATCGCGCACCGAGTGCGAGGGTGTTGCGTTCCAAGCTTTACTCCCCCGTGCTTTATTTTACGCGCTGTGTTCCGTCTATCGCTTGCTGAAGAAGGCCACCGGCGCGCCGCGCGCCGCTTCCTGTTGCTTGAAGGCCACCACGCTCACCTGTGCGGCGAGGTTGCGGGCCACGTGCATGAACGCCTGCGCTTCGGACGAGTCCGGGTCCTCCACCACCACGGGCCTGCCGCTGTCGCCCCCCTCGCGTATGCGCAGGGTGAGAGGTATCTCGCCGAGGAAGGGCACGCCGAAACGCGCCGCGGCGGCCTGCGCCCCGCCATGGCCGAACAGGTCGGTGGGGTTGCCGCAGTGCGGGCATACGAACGTGCTCATGTTCTCCACGATACCCAGCACCGGCACGTTCAACTTCTTGAACATCATCAGCGCCTTGCCCGCGTCCAGCAGGGCTACGTCCTGCGGCGTGGACACGATCACCGCGCCCGTCAGGGGCAGGGACTGGGCAGTGGTCAACTGCACGTCGCCCGTGCCGGGGGGCATGTCCATTACCAGATAGTCCAGCTCGCCCCAGCTTACGTCGTACATGAACTGGGTGAGCAGTTTGGACAGCATCGGCCCGCGCCAGATCACCGGGCTGTCGGTGTCAATGAAGAAGCCCATGGAGATAAGCCTGATGCCGTAGGATTCTATGGGCTTTATCCGGTTGTCGGGCCCGGCCTGTGGCTTTGCAGAGGTGCCCATCATCAGGGGCACGTTGGGGCCGTACACGTCGGCGTCCAGCAGGCCGACGCGTGCGCCCTCGCGGGCCAGCGCCAGCGCCAGATTGACCGCCACCGTGGTCTTGCCCACGCCGCCTTTGCCCGAAGCTACGGCGATGGTGTTGCGCACCCCCGGTATGCCCTCGCGCTGGCTCATGGTACCCCGCATCACCCGGGAAGTCACCTCGGCATTGACGGCGCGTACCCCCGGCAGGGCGCTCACCACGCTCTCGGCCTGCCGCTTCAATTGCTCCTTGACCGGGCAGGCGGGCGTGGTCAGCACAATGGTGAAGCTCACATTGTTTTCAGCGTCTATATTGACGTTCTCTATCATCCCCAGCGACACGAGGTCGCGGCCCAGATCGGGGTCTTTGACAATTGTGAGTGCTCGTAGCACGTCTTCTTTGGTAACAGGCATGTAGATCCATCCTTCCTTATCTTTTGCAGCGGGGTCTATGTTATACGCTGTTATACACTTCGTAGCCGAACCAAACCCGCCCGGCAAGGGTCATGTCGCGCCCGAATCGGCATCAAAATCCGGCACGCAGGCTACAAGTTAATAGTACTTGTTTGACACGTACCTGTCAACGACGCATGGACCCATGCGGCGCGGGGGTTGATGGGGAGAAAGCTGTGCACAAAAGAAGGAGGTGGTGAGGGAAGGCTTTACCCTCCTCGACCCCCTCCGTTTATTGATCGCGTGGGGAGCGCCGGCGGGACACCCGCACTCCATTTCACCGCTTAGGATGGTTCGGTATCAACCCGCGCCGTTTTGCTGCTCTTGAGCCTGCACCTGAGGTTGGCTTATAAGCCCGTGTTGGATTGCATATACCGCGGCCTGCGTGCGGTCGTTGGTTTGCAGTTTCTGGAAGATCGCGGTTATGTAGTTCTTCACCGTCTTCTCGGACAGAAACAACTTGTCGCCTATCTCGCGGTTGCTGGCGCCGCCCGCTATCAGCGTCAGGATTTCCAACTCGCGCTCGGTAAGACCTTCGGGGTTGTTCTTCTCTGAAGCTTCGGACAGCGCGCGAAACTGCTGGAACACTTTGCCGGTCATCGCTGCGTCCAACACCGAGCCACCTGCGGCCACGGTGCGTATCGCTCGCATGACCTCCGCGCTGTCAGCGTCTTTCAGCACGTAGCCGCGTGCCCCGGCTCGTATGGCCTGAAATACGTGCTCGTCCTCGCGGAACATGGTGAGGATGATGATGGCCGCGTCAGGCCGCTTGCTGAGTATCCTTCTGGTGGCCTCAACTCCGTCGATACCCGGCATGTTGATGTCCATCAGGATCACGTCAGGCTCGAGGTGGATCGCCATATCTTGAGCTTCGACGCCATCACGCGCCTCGCCGACAACTTTGATGTCCGGTTCCATCTCGAACAACATCCGCAAGCCCTGCCGGAACATCTTGTGGTCGTCTGCTATCAGCACTTTTATCATGGGTTCGTGTCTCCTCCCCCTGCAAACGCACTGCCATGCCCAAACCTGCAAATCAGCCGGCTGAAGCACATGTGCCTTCACTCAGCTATCAGGTCTTTAAAGTAATATTATCCGGCCCAGACCGGGTATGCAACTCCAATTATTCCTATCATGCTCCGGACAATAGTCATATCCACGACCAAAAAGTGCGCGGGGAAGCAAGTTTGAGCCAACACGTGCGGCTTCACGCACCTACTTTGCCTGCCAGCCTGTGCAGCGCCGAAACCAACACCTCTACTGGTGCGCCACGATGTATATACACGCGCTTTGACCCACCTTCGCCAGACTCCCAGCACTCACCCGGGTTCGCCTCTTCAAGGTCTTCATCGGCTACAAGCACGATGGTCGGCTTTTTGCCCTGTGGCCCTTCTGTGGTCTCGTCCTCATCCAGCAGGTAATCACCAGCCCGCAATGGCGCTGTGGAGCGGGTGCCCGTCAACAGGTCGCTGGCTACGATGGACACGTCGAATTGCATTCCTTTCAGGACCTTCCGATATTCAGATGGAGAGTCTGCCTCGGCTACCACCTGCATGTCTTCCCGCTCATCGAGGCAGCGCCGTAACACCTGCCGGAACAGGTGATGCGGGTCGGCGATGATCACCTTTGTGGGCGCAACCTTCATGGCTATGAGGTCTCGGTCTTGCTGGCTGTCGAGATGCACCAGCAGGCTCTGTATATCCAGCGGTCTGTACAGCGCCGGCTCTCGGTCCTCCTCGACTGGGTCCACCCACAGGATGGGGCCGCGCACCCGCTCCAGCGTGCCGTGGGGTAACCGACGCAGGCACCGCCCGTCCACCACCGTAAGTTCGACCTTGCCTGCCGCATCGGCGTGTTTGGGCGCGATTATGTCGGCGGGACAGTGGATTTCCCACTGCTGTGGGTATGGCTCTATCTCCCAGCCATGGGGGTTGCCCGCGAACCACAACTGCTGATAGAGCATGGGGTCGTCAGATATCACGCGCATCCGGTGTCTGGTGATCAGGTCATCAACGCCATGCTCGAACAGTGGTTTGAGTTGGTGCACGAGGTTCGGGTCGAACTGCTCTCCGGCCCCGCGCTCAAATTCGCGCACTATTTCATCAGGTTTGAGGGCCGCGCGGTATGGCCGGTCGGTGCTCATGGCATCGTAGGCATCGGCTATGCTCAAAATGCGCGCACACAGGGGGATGGCTTGGCCTTGCAGTCCCAGCGGATAGCCCTTGCCGTTGTACCACTCGTGGTGAGACTGGGCAACGCCGGTGACTCTGGTGGGCAGGTCCTGAGCTTTGAGCAATTTGGAAGATGCCATCGGGTGCTTGGTGATGGTGAACCATTCATCACGTGTGAGCGGGGTCTTCTTGTTGAGCACTTCAGCGGGCACGATTAGCTTGCCCACATCGTGCAAGATGGCCGCACACTGAAGGGCTACCAGCGATTCGTTGTCCAGACCCAGTTTCTTTCCGAAGGCTACTGCATACTGAGCCACGCGGCTCAAGTGGCTCCAAGTCCATGAGGAGAGCGACTGTAGCTCGGTCATGATCTCCACCATTGGCTCGATAAGCCACTTCTCTTCCACCGAATCGGATGTTGGCTTATATGGTAGATGCATTGTTATCCCTATGCTGTAGTGTGTTTACGGTCTCTCGAGTACGCAGAGGCCGTAAACCGGTGCAGGGCATGGGTGTCAGTGCCTTGTTGCCGATATTTTATCGGATTAGCTCGAATTTCTAAAGGGTCTGTGGTCCCCTTGTAATGATTTAGTGGTCCCCCTTGTGGTGGGACTTAAGTCCCCCTTCGTTAGGAGTTGGTGGTCAACCGCTGACCACCGGCGAGGGCATAGGCGTTGCACGCACGGCCATGTGCCTCTGGCACTTTGTGTGCAACCCAAGGGGGTTTGGGCAGGGCTATGCTCTCCCCGGCCCACCCCCTTCCGTCCTCTCCCCTACCATCATCTTGCATCTTGCGTGACCGGATGTCGGCGGCACGGATATTGACTGCATTCGGGTATAATTATACAAGTGGATATTATGGTCGGTGTATTGACGTGTTGAATGCAATGTGCTGTTCAATTGGTCAGTGGAGCGCATAGATGGAACCGTTGGTAAAGAGGATGCATTTCACAAGTCACACGCTTGCCGGTTATCCCTACGACGAATCCGGCGCTTCGTCTTTGTGGGTGGGCCGGGTCAGGCAGTCGCCCAACCTTTCGGTGCGGTTGAGGTGGTTGTTGGGCATGCTGGGGCTAGGCGGGCTTGTGTTCGGTGGCTTGCCGTTGTGGGCGGCCCGACGCATCATCTATCCGGCCAGCCACAAACCCCGCCTTGAGTTCCCCACCCAACACTTGAACATGCGCATCACCATCGTGCCCGAGCGCGTGACCTTTCCGGCACGTGACGGCAAGCAGATCGGCGGCTGGTTCGTGCCGGGGCGCGACCCCCATGCCGCCCCTTGGCCCTGCATCTTGCTTGTTTATGGTTATGGCTCCTGCAAAGAAGAGATGGCCGGTTACGCTCAGATGCTCCACGAAGGTGGCTTCGCCTCGTTGATGTTCGATATGCGCGGCTCTGGCCTGCGCCGTGGCGAGCCGGTTACCCTTGGTTACAAGGAGCGCTGGGACGTGATGGACGCGGTGCGCTACCTGCTCACTCGTGCCGATGTAGACCCTGAGCGCATAGGGGCGCTGGGTGTTTCCATGGGTGGGGCAACTGCTCTGCTTGCAGCTGCCGAAGAGCCGAGGATCCGCGCCTTGGTGACCGATTCGGCCTACGCCAACCTCACAGATATGATCAAACCGGGTATCAGAGCGTTCATAGGCCCATTCGCTATGCCTCTGGCCCCGTTGATTGTGCGCTATGCTGAGACCCTGCTTGGCGTGCGCGCCGACGAAGTGCGCCCCGATCAGGCGGCGGCCCGATTGGGCGACCGGCCCATGCTGGTGATCCACGGGGCAGACGACGGGCTGACCGACCCCGCCAGCGCCAACCGCATTTACGAGGCGGCATCAGGCCCCGTCGAGTTGTGGGTGGTGCCCGGCTGCCAGCACGCTTGTGCGCCGGTGGCCGCCGCCGACGAGTACAAGCGCCGCATCAACGATTTCTTCTCACGCTGGCTCGCCCCCGGGCCGTCTGGCCGGGGTGAAAGCCGCTCACAAAGCCCCCAAAGCCCTCAACCCCTGCCCACTGACCCCCGGTCATAAATATTTTAGGCACAGGGCCTTGTGCCTCTGACACTTTGTGTGCAACCCAAGGGGTTTGGGCAGGGCAAATGGATATCAGCAGCCGACTCTTTGACAAAACCTGCCTCATTGCTATAATGCAACTGGTGTACATTCGCTGTATCCTGCGAAGGGCGAGGGCCAAGGAGGGTGACGCCCTTCTTGTGCCTCACCTTTCCACCGGCATCTGATAACTTTGCACTGGAGTGCGACATCCTATGTTTCCCGAATCAGACCCGACCCGCAACGACCCCGTTGGCTCTTCTCAGGAACTGGAAGCAGGCACCGTGGCCGAACTGGTGCAGGCGGACGATGGGGCGGCCCCGCCACCGGTGGCCGATGCCGCCGAGGGTGCCCCGGCACCTGCCACCCCGGTCATAAGCGCCACCGAACGCATAGCACGCCTTCGCGAGCTCAAGGCGCAGGCCCTGCTGGGCGGTGGGGAGCGGCGCATCCAGCAGCAACACGCCAAGGGCAAGCTCACGGCGCGTGAGCGCCTCGACCTGCTGCTCGATGAAGGTTCGTTTCAAGAGATTGACATGTTCGTCACCCACCGCATCAGCGACTTCGACATGGACCGGCAAAAATATCTGGGCGATGGTGTGGTCACGGGCTGGGGTCGTATAGATGGCAGACTGGTGTACGTCTTCTCGCAGGACTTCACAGTGTTCGGCGGCTCGCTCTCCGAGGCGCATGCGGAAAAGATCGTCAAGATAATGGACATGGCCCTGAAGAACGGGGCGCCCATCATCGGTCTCAACGACTCGGGGGGTGCCCGCATACAGGAGGGTGTGCTGAGCCTAGGGGGGTACGCCGATGTGTTCCTGCGCAACGTGCTCGCCTCCGGTGTGGTGCCCCAGATCTCGGCCATCATGGGGCCGTGCGCGGGTGGAGCGGTGTATTCCCCGGCCATGACCGATTTCATCTTGATGGTCAAAGACACCTCTTACATGTTCGTCACCGGCCCCAACGTGGTCAAAACTGTCACCCATGAAGACGTAACGTTCGAAACGTTGGGCGGCGCGATGGTGCACAACACCATATCGGGAGTGGCGCACTTCGCCCTCGACAGCGAAGAGCAGTGCCTGATGACCGTGCGCCGCCTGCTCAGCTACATGCCGTCTAACAATCTGGAGGACCCGCCTTTTGTGCCCACTGATGACCCGCCCACCCGCATGGACGATGACCTCAATACCATCGTGCCCGATGTGCCCACGAAAGGCTATGACATGAAGACCGTGATCCGCAAGGTCGTGGACGACGGCGAATTCCTCGAAGTGCAGGAGCATTTCGCGGGCAACATCATCGTAGGCTTCGCTCGACTGGGCGGCCAACCCGTGGGCATCGTGGCCCAGCAACCCCTCGTGCTGGCGGGCGTGCTGGATATAGACGCATCGGACAAGGCGGCCCGCTTCGTGCGCTTCTGCGATTGCTTCAATATCCCTCTGGTGACGTTCGTGGACGTGCCGGGCTTCCTGCCGGGGGTCAAGCAGGAGCACGGCGGCATCATTCGCCACGGAGCCAAGCTGTTGTATGCCTACTGCGAAGCCACAGTGCCCAAAGTAACCGTGATCACCCGCAAAGCCTACGGCGGTGCCTACGACGTCATGAGTTCCAAGCACGTGCGCGGGGATATCAATTATGCGTGGCCCACCGCCGAGATAGCGGTCATGGGCGCGGAGGGTGCAGTGAACATCCTGTACAGGGACGAGATCGAGTCCAGTCCTGACCCGGAAGCCACGCGCCGGCGGCTGGTCGTCGAGTACACGGAGAAGTTCGCCAACCCCTACGTCGCGGCGGCTCGTGGCTTCATTGATGATGTGATCGAACCGCGCGAAACGCGGCCCAAGCTCATCAACGCCCTGCATATGTTGCGGAACAAACGCGACACCAACCCGCCCAAAAAGCACGGCAATATCCCGCTGTAGGACTTCAGGCGCTCGCCCACTCCAATACCCTGTCCATCGTACAACTCGCGTTGGGTTGCCCTTCCCGCCATGCTCACACAAGCATGGCATATTTTTTGCATATCGGTATTTTCAGTAGAGGACAGGCAGCACAAAGAGGCAGTACAATGGGTAGTACGACCAGACAGTCGGATAGGCCCAAAGTGTTGGTGGTTGACGACGACCCCGACATAGTCGTCGTCTGCTCGCTTGTTCTGGAAAGCGAGGGCTACGACATAGGCATCGCACGCAACGGCTGCGAAGCTTTCGATAAGATTATGTCCGGCGGCGCAGACGTGGTGTTGCTGGACGCTATGATGCCAGTGATGGACGGCATCACCGTGTGCAAGATGGTCAAGCGCGACCCCGAGAAGAAGGACCTGCCGGTGATCATCATGTCGGCTTCGCAAACTATGTGCGAGCGTGCGAGGGACTCAAGGGCGGACGCAGTACTCCCCAAACCTTTTCAACTGGAAGAGTTGGTGGCTACCATCAACAAGCTATTGCAGGCAAAATAACACCTCTTATCGCCACATCTATCCCCGGATTCGGTAAGGTCCTATGAAGGGCAGGCTTAGCGCCTGCCCTATTTGTTCGGTGCGCGACGCGGTTTTCCACACTGCCGGTGTTATATAATGCCCTCGGCGAGGGCCACTGCTCTTCTCAAGGCAGGGGAGCGGCAGTGGGCGTGTGTCCGGCTCGATAGGTGGGGTGTTGCCCACCATGTGGGGGACGGCAGTCGTGGCCCTGACCACGGTCATGGTCGTGATTACTCAGCAAAAATGGAGATAAAGATGGGTCATGTGATATCTGTGGCGGCCGAAGAGCTGTTGGACAAAGAGCTTCCCGTGCCCAGCCATGGTTTCGTGCGGCTGGTGGACTATATGGGCAGCGATCAGAGCATAGTGCAGGCGGCGCGGGTGTCCTACGGCGCAGGCACTAAGAGCGTGCGCGAAGACCGCGGGCTGATCCGCTACCTGATGCGCCATGAGCACACCACGCCCTTCGAGATGGTGGTGCTCAAGTTTCACATAAAAGCCCCCATATTCGTGGTGAGGCAGTGGCTCCGGCACAGGACCGCCTCGGTAAACGAAGAGAGCGCGCGCTACTCGATCATGCGAGAGGAATTCCATGAGCCGAGGTGGGAAGATGTAGGCTACCAGAGCAAGGACAACAAGCAGGGCCGCTCCTCGGAAGCGGTCCCCTCTGAAATAGTCGAGCGGTTCCTTGCCTTCCTCAAGCAGGACAGAGAGACCGCTTATGAGCACTATCAGGGGTTTCTGGAGGATAATATAGCCCGCGAACTTGCGCGCATAGTGTTGCCTCTCTCGGTGTACACGCAGTTTTACTGGCAGATGAACCTGCACAACCTGTTCCATTTCCTGCGCCTGCGCATGGACCCGCATGCTCAGAAGGAAATCCGCGATTACGCTAATCAAGTGGCTGTGTGCGCTAGGGCGGTCGCCCCGCTCGCATGGGAGGCGTTTGAGGAATATAAGCTTTATGGCGCTTCCTTCTCGCGGTCCGAGTTGGATGTGATCCGCAGCCTCATCCGGGGCGAGCCTCTGCCGCCCGATGCATTTGAGGGCAAGAAGAGCCTGCGACGCGAGTTCGAAGAGAAGCTGGGCATAAGTCTCTCCTTGCCGGAGCCGCCCGGTTTGGCGGTGAGCGGCAACGGCGGCAAGGAGAAAGGCGCGGGCGACCGGATCGAGCGCTGATGCTGATAGCGCCCACGGCTTGGGTGCTCAGCTACAGACCAGAGGGGGTATGGAGAGTGGTTCGCCCACCCATACCCCCTCTGGCATTTAGAGGGTCGCCGGTTGTGGCTTTCAATCTGGTATACTTAACGTGTGTTCGTGCAAGATGTTGGGGGAGGGGCGAGGACCGGAGAGGGTACGGCCCTCCCTGAGCCTTCCTAGGGTAGCCCCGGCAGGGGCACAAAATAGCCCCCCCTACCTCATTCTACAACCCCCTATGTCCTATGACGATTGGTGCAATATCATGACAGCGAGCCAGATACCCCCGACCGATACCCTCACACTGCCTGAGGCTGTGGCCAAGCCCGCGCCGACCGAGGCCGAATCGCTCAAGCAGGATATAATACAGCGTGCTCGCGAACTGGGCTTCGACCTCGTGCGCTTTACCACAGCAGAGCCGTTCCCGGACACCCGTCGGGTGCTGGAAGAGCGCATCAACGCGGGACTGTTGTCGGGGCTGGGCTGGTTCAACATGGAGCGGGCGCGCGTGGCGGGCGATGCACGCAACCTCATGCCCTCGGTGAAAACCATAGTCTCGCTCGGCATCAGTTACCTCTCCGAGGGTGAATATCAACCGTCGAGGCCCGGCGATCCGAGGGGCCGGGTGGCCCGATATGCATGGGGGGTTGATTACCATGACCTGTTCAAGGACAGGCTAAAGGCGCTCCATTCATATGTTCAGGAGCGCCTCGGTCGCCCGGTCGAGGCGCGCACTCTGGTAGACACCGCTCGTATCGTGGACCGTGCCGTGGCACGGCGCGCAGGTATGGGTTGGTATGGCAAGAACACCAATCTGCTCAATCGCCACTACGGCTCGTGGCTGTTGCTGGGCGAACTGCTTCTGGACGTGGAGTTGCCCCCCGATCAACCCGTGCGCACCCACTGCGGGTCGTGTGCCCTGTGCATGCCGGCCTGCCCGACCGGTGCGCTTATCGCGCCCGGGGTGCTCGACAACAACAGGTGCATATCCTACCTGACGATCGAACTGCGCGGCCCCATCCCGCGCGAACTGCGTCCGTTGGTTGGGGACTGGGTTTTTGGTTGCGACATCTGTCAGGAGGTGTGCCCGGTCAATCGTAAAGCCACCCCCGGCAATCACCCAGAATTGTCCCCACAGGCGGGCATCGGCCCCAGTCCCTCGTTGGTTGAGTTGCTGGATATGAGCGAAGAGGAATTCCGCGAGCGATTCCGCCACAGCCCCGTGAAAAGGGCAAAATGGGCAGGCATCCGACGCAACGCGGCTGTGGCGCTCGGCAACATATGCGACCCGGCCACGGTACCCCCTCTGATACGTGCCCTGAACGGCGAGCCTGCTCTGGTGCGCGGCCATGCCGCATGGGCACTCGGTAGAATAGGAGGCACCGATGCCGAGGCCGCGCTGCGTGCGAGGTACAGCATCGAGCCTGACGAGTGGGTGCGCGAGGAGATTGCCTCGGCGCTGGCCGAGCTTGGCGCTGCAATGCAACATACCCACGGAGAGGTGATAAAGGACGACCATGCCACCAACACAAGACACGCCTGCTGATCACGATCACGACCCACATAATAACCCCGGTAACGGCTCGGAGCCGCCGCAGGTTCGGGCCGGCTCCCCCTTCAGCTTTACAGTCGTCCTCAGCCTCGATACGGAAGTGGGCACTGCGAGGGCCGGCGTGCTGACCACCCCGCATGGAACCATCCACACGCCGGTGTTCATGCCGGTGGGCACGCAGGCTACCGTCAAGTCGGTGTCTCCACACGAATTGAAGGAACTACAGGCCCAGATAATACTGTCCAATACATACCATCTGTACCTGCGCCCCGGCGCCGACCTGATAGAGCAGTTTGGGGGCCTACACAACTTCATGGCATGGGATGGGCCTATCCTCACCGACAGCGGCGGCTTTCAAGTGTTCAGTTTGGCGCACAACCGCAAGATTGACGACGATGGGGTGACCTTCAAGTCGCACATTGACGGCTCTACCCACCGGTTCACCCCAGAGATGGTTGTGAGGGTAGAAGAGCAGTTGGGCGCGGACATCATCATGGTGCTCGACGAGTGTACCCCTTATCCCTCCTCGTACGAGTACAATCGTCAGGCGCTGGTGCGCACCCATTCATGGGCCGAGCGCTGCCTCAAGGCTCATGCGCGCAAGGATCAGGTGCTGTTCGGCATAGTGCAGGGTAGTACCTATGCGGACCTGCGGAGGGAGAGCGCGCGCGTGCTGGCCTCTATGGATTTCCCGGGATACGCCATTGGCGGGCTGAGCGTGGGCGAGCCTAAAGAAGAGATGCACCGGATACTGGAGATAACTGCCCCCGAACTGCCCGCGCATAAGCCGAGGTACCTGATGGGCGTGGGTTCACCAGAGGACCTGTTTGAGTGCGTGGCGAGGGGTATAGATATGTTCGATTGCGTGCTGCCCACGCGCCTCGCCCGCAACGGCGCTTTGCTCACCCGCGATGGCCGCCTGCCTGTGAAAAGCTCGCGTTATGCGCGGGAGAAGAGGCCTGTTGAGCCAGACTGCGACTGCTATACCTGCCGGTACTTCACCCTTGGTTACCTACACCACCTGTACAGGGCGGAGGAATTGCTGGCCTATCGCCTGAACAGCATCCATAACTTGAGGTTTATGACACGCATCATGAGCGAAATACGCACCGCTATACTGAACGGGACATTCGCCGAATATCGCAGGGAATTCCTCGCCCGCTACAAGCCTACGGACCGAGAAGCGGCTGTCAGGCAACGCCGGTTGTGGTTGCAGGCCCATGGCCGTGCTCCTGTCCCCGACCAGCCTGAAAGCCCCGAGGCCCCGGATGCTTCCTGCCGCGTGGGTCTGGACGCCGATGTTTAGCAAGTTCGAACTATTTCTCGTTGTTCCGATTCTCCGGAGAAATGCTGTGGATTGAAATGGGATGAAGAAATGGGGCACACCCCCGCAGGCGGGGGAGTGCCCCTGCGCTTCCACTTCTTCCCCTTCCCCACCTTATAGTCTTCGCTACGGCGTGGCTATGGCTTACTCTCGGACGGAGGCCCAGACAGGGCCGCGTATGCTTGAGCCACTTGTTTGATCAGTGTATCGGCTTCTTCGTCGAGCACGGTTCGGGGGTCCAGCAGCACCGTGCCCCGCTCCACCCTTGCGATGACCGGGGTCGGGGCCTGCCTGAGGCTCTTGGCCAGTTGGCCGGCCTGTGCGCCGTCCAGCGTGATGCTCACCAGCCATGTCGGCAGGGTCTCGCCCGGCAGCGAGCCGCCACCCACCGCCGATACGCCCTGCACCACTTCACAGGGCACACCATCTCGTGCCAGCAGACCTGCCCATTCGTCGGCTTTTGCCCTGAGCTCGTCCGCTCCGGTAGCCACCATCCTCCACACCGGCACCGCCCGCTCCGCTTCCCCTGTCAAATAGTGCAGGAGCGTGGCCTCAAGCGCGGCGAGCGTGAGTTTGTCCACTCGCAGGGCACGGGTCAACGGGTGCTTTCTCAACTTGGCTATCAGGTCGGCGCGTCCCACAATAATCCCACACTGCGGGCCGCCCAACAACTTGTCGCCGCTGAACAGCACAAGGTCCGCCCCCGCGTTGAGGCTCGCCTGCACCATGGGTTCCGGGGCAAGGCCGTAGCGCGTGGTATCGAGCAGTGCCCCACTGCCCACGTCGTCCACCATGAACAACCCGTGTTTGTGCGCTAGCGTCGCCAGTTCTTCTACGGAAGGGCTGGTGGTGAAGCCGATGATGCGGAAATTGCTGGCGTGCACGCGCAACACGACGGCTGTGTGCTCGGTGATGGCCGCTTCATAATCGCTCAGGTATGTGCGGTTAGTGGTGCCCACCTCTACCAGCCGGGCACCGCTCTGTTGCATGATTTCGGGGATGCGAAAGCCGCCCCCTATCTCCACCAGTTGGCCGCGCGACACGACCACTTCTCGCCCCACGGCGGTGGCAGCCAGCACAAGCACCAGCGCCGCCGCGTTGTTGTTCACCACCAGCGCATCTTGGCACCCGGTCACCCGCCGCAGGATTTGTACGGCGTGGCTGTATCTGGAGCCGCGCTCGCCCGCTTCCAAATCGTATTCCAGATTGCTGTAAGCGGCCACCCTGCTGATCGCCTGTAAAGCTTCGGGGCAGAGTGGTGCGCGGCCCAGATTGGTGTGTATCACCACGCCGGTAGCGTTTATCACGTGTTGCAGGCTCGGTGCGGCCATCAAGAAGGCCCTGCCTGCGGCCCGCGTCGCAAGTGTACCGATATCAGGGGCTTGCCCTTCGCCACGCTGTACGATATGGCGCGCCGAAGCGATCTCCTCCCGGACTGCCTCAACCACCAAGTGGCGCGGCAGACCTGCCAGCGCATCCCCAAGGGCAGGGTGTGCCATCACCCTGTCAACTGAGGGTATGGCGCGCAGGGCGTCGGGTCCATCCTGTAACGCCTCCGACGTCCTTGAAGCCACGCTACCTGCTGTGCGGTCTTCAGCCTTCATGGGACCATTGTAACACGGGATGGTGAGCCATTCCACCATCGCACGCAAAGCGCTGTTGGTGGGAAGGGGGAGAGCCGGGGAAGGCTGTGCCCCCCAAACCCGTCCCCCGCCATGAGGTGGCAATCAGGGAGCAAAACGGGCGGTGGACCTGAAAAATCCACCGCCCGCAGATCGCGTCGCGCTCGCTTAGTGCCCCGAGGAGGGTCGCGCCACCATGGTCACGGTGGCGGTTGGTGTGGCCGCCTCAGGCGTGTTGGTAGGCACAACGGGTGTATTGGTAGGCGATGGGGGCACCGGCGTGGACGTAGGGGTAGTCGTAGGTGTCAGCGCGGCCTGCTGGCGTGCGCCGTCTACGATCTTGCAGGCCTGCCCGCGGGTCACATTATCGCTCGGCCGGAAGCATGGCACACCGGTGGGGCACTGGCTCGGCTGGCTGTACCCACCGATGATGCCCCGCCTTGCCATACGCTCGATGTACTGGTAGAAGGTGTGGGTGGGGGGCACGTCTGTAAAGGTCTGGCCCGATACCGGCTCGTTGAAGCCAAATGCGATAGCGGCCATCTTGGAGATTTGGCCTCTGGTTACCCAGTTGTCGGGTCTGAAATAGGGCCTGTTCTGTGGGTCGCACGGCTCGCCGGGGCCGCCGCACGGGTAACCGGTGATCACGCCTGCCGCGTAGCTGGCTTCGACGTATGGGTAGAATGTATGGTTGGCGGGCACGTCGGCAAACGTAGGTTGATTGGGCTGCACCGTGGGCAAACCCGCGGCCAGCGCGATTATCTTAGAGATCTGCCCACGGGTCAGCGGGTTATTGGGTCGGAAAGTGCCGTCTGAGTACCCACCGATCACGCCCAGTTCGGTCAGGTTCATTATGTATGTGTAGAACGTGTCGCCGGGGCACACGTCGGTGTATCGCTCACCGGGACAGCGCGGGGTGGGAGTCGGGGTGGGCACGACTTGCAGCAACCTGCGCGAATAATAGTTCTCCTTGAGGGTGTCCTCTCGGTTGCTGCCGAACGAGGCGTGCAGATAGCCGCCACCGTAGGCCAACGAGGGTTCTTTCAAGTAAGCCGAGCCTCCCCAACTGCGGAAGGGCTGGGTCACCGCCGCGAACACCGTGCCGCGCCCGTAAGTGTAGTAGAACTGATAGTCATGGGTCGGCCTGCCGGTGTCGTCGCCCCACGCCAGATGGGCAACGCCCGTAGGGTCCACAGCGATCGACATGTTGTAGGCCTCACCTGCGGCGGTATCCACCAGCACGAGCGGCTGGTTGTTCCAACCGGTTCCGGGCACCCACTCGCGGTAATAGGGGTCGGTCTCGCGTGGGCTGTAGCGTGGGTTGCACGTCTCGTCCACCCATGCCAGACGGAAGCCGCCGGTGGGGTCGGCTGCAAGCGCGGGGCCATAGGCACGAGAATTGCCCTCGCAACCTGTGCAGCATGCATAGCTAATGTTTTCGATGCTCCAGTTGTTGTCACCGTTGCGGATGGCGGTGAATATGTCATAGTTGCCGCCCGGCGAGTCGGCTTTCCACGCGGCCATTATCACGCCCTGTGTGCTGACGGCAATTTGCAAGTCGGTGGGCCTGCCGCGGTCCGAGACCAACTCTACACGGCGGTCCCATACGCCCTGCGTGTTGCGCCTGTAATAGTAGAAGGCCACCTCGTTCTTGCCGAGGAGTACGTGCACGGTATCGTCCGGCCCGATCGCTAGCGCCGGGAAGTTGAGCTCGCGCCCGCACGTGTCGGGGATCAGTTCGTGGCGCACAGACCACCTGCCGTCCACCTCCACGCGGGCATAATAATCGCAGATCAACCCGTTATCGGACTGCCAGTAGACGATATGGCGTCTGCCCTGACTGTCAGCTCTTACACGGGGCCGCCCGCTGGCTTTGTCAGGGGAAGTGAAATCCACTTCCTGCATATTCAATGGGCCACCCAGCGAGGTGTTGCTGGACTGCATGATGTAGTTCATTCTGGCGTTGTAGTCGCGGCGTTCCCAGCCAATCGTAATGGCCCCATTGGCGATGGCCGCGATGCTTGGGGTGTTGTCGTACATTGAACGGTTGTTAGACACGTTGAGCGGGCTGGTCCATTCAGATGTCTGGGCGAGCGGGCCTGCCACAGCCTGCGGAGAACTGGCTACGACCAGAGCCAGTCCGGCAGCCATAACCACGAAAGCAGTGGACAGGAAGGGTAACAGGGCTGCGGATTTGCTCTTTTTCATCATTACTCTTCTCTCCTACCTCTAACTATCGGCCAGCACTCTGGCGCTGAATACGAACATTGTCGAACTGCGCCCCCATATCGGCATATGTCCATACGCCGGCCCAGCCAGCACTGAAGCTGGGGTCGCTGGCCTCGATCAGGGGTCTTCCCTCTACTGATACGGTGATGTGCGTACCATTGGCAGTGACGCTGATGTGTTGCCACCTTGCCAGCGTCAGCCCCGCGAAACTGGTGACGGGCACCGATGCGATATCGCGGATGCCTTCAGGTGTCACCTTCTGCAGGAGGGCCTTGGGCGAGTCGTTGGGCACGTCGTTGAACAGAGTCAGGCGGTAATAACCGGCGTCAGAGCCTCGGAATACCAGCCCGACCGGCGCGCCGCTGGTAGGATAGACATGGGCTTCGATGGTGCCGTCTTTGAACGTGACACCGCTGATGATCAGCACTGCATCCTCGTCGGCAATGTCACCGCTGGTGTCCCCGGCCTGCACCAGCCGCCCCTGCGTCACTTCCCAGCGGGCCTGTGCGGACGGCAGGCTCTGCCACCCGTCAAGGCCCTTGCCAAAGTCGGTGTAGTACTCGACGGGTGCGCTTGCATCGGGTAGACCGGGAGCCGGGTACACGGTGGGTCTTGGCTGGCCGGGGTTGGCCCGGGCGTTGGGCGATTCCACTATCGCCGCCGGTGGCACCTGAGTCTGCATCGTCTGGCTTGCGCCCAGAGCTACCGCAGTGGTGAGCACCAGCAATGCAGCCAGTACCAGCACCATCCGTTTGCGTGTCATCAATGAACCTCTCCTTTCCATAGTGTCCACACTGCGTTATGTCGTGGACTCCTTTGTCGGTGCGGAACGTGGGTGAGCAGGGCCGGCAGGGGATGGGGTGTAGTCGGCTCGACTCAGGTGTCCTGCACCGTCTGACCTGTGTTTGCACTTCGCCCCGACCGCTCCGTCATGAGGCGATGCGCTAACGACTTGCCGGGCGCGCATTTGCATCGCGCACCGATCTGGCGTGGGTCGGCGCTGACCACGGACAACCAGAGAACTGTGGCGGTAAGCCCCTCACCCAACCGGTGTGGCGGGCTAAAGCGTAGGTGTGCGGGCAGAGATACTCCCGCGGGCACGCGCATGCACGTGAGCACGTGCATCAATAGGGTATGGCGACCTGTTGCCCGGTGTTCGTTTCGTGGCAAGTATATTTAATCCACATGGCATATGTCAACATCGGGGCTTAGCCTTTTAGTCCTAGTCGCGGGTGCATCTTGCTCTTATTTTTTCTCTTCTGCCGGTTCCTTCAGCGCCATATTTCATCACATACACTGCCCATTGCCGCGTGGTGATGTAGCATGGAGATTGAAATTCGGCCTGCGGTCCAGCGGCTATATCAGGACAGACCACCTTGCGCTTTCGCCCGGCGAGGGTTGGGATGGCCCACCGACCTTATAGTGCAACGAACGAGCAGGGGGTAGGTCGCGCGCTCTATCACACTTGTCTGCACCTTCCCTCCGGTGGGCCCCCGCACTGCACATGGTCCCGTCGGTGAGCCATGGCCGCCTGAGAGGAGCGAGCGCGACAGGGAAGTCAAGCGGTTAATATGCTGACATCCTGACCACTGACCACCAATAACCCCCGATTGTTGGTGGAAGCACCTAGAGCGTGTTATGAACTTTGAGGGTTGAAGTTGATAAAATTGGGGTATGAACAGAAAAGCATACCCCAGCGATGTGAGTGACGA
>DAOTTC010000159.1:0-1524 GCA_034437815.1 Chloroflexia bacterium
ACCCCCGAACTGGAGTTCGACTTCCTGACCGATGTGACCGCGGTGGACTGGCCGCACCGCCCCAAACGGTTCGATGTGGTGTACCACCTGTACAGCATGACGCGCAACCACCGCCTGCGGCTCAAGGCATCAGTGGGCGAAGGCGAGACCATACCATCGGTAACGCCCGTGTGGAAGGGGGCCAACTGGCTGGAGCGCGAGACCTACGACATGTTCGGCATAGTGTTCGCCGGCCACCCCGACCTGCGCCGCATCCTGCTTCCTGAAGACTGGCAGGGATATCCACTGCGCAAAGACTACCCGCTGGCCGGCTACGGTACCTACAACTCTTAAGACCGGGGTTAGCATGCATAACACCATGCCCTCAGTGGTAATCTGTGGCGACTGACAACCGACGACCGACGACCAACGACCGAGGATAAAATCATGGCTGTAGACGAACGCAACGGCGACCGCGACATAGAAGAGCCTGTGGACGAAGAGGCCGGCCTGCCGCCCGACGTGGAACGCAGGCAGATACGGCATGCGGTGGTGCAGACCGGCGTAGGCCCGATAGTCGAGCCGATCGTGCCCAAAACCGAGGAGCTGGTGCTCAACCTTGGCCCCTCGCACCCTTCCACGCACGGCGTACTGCGCGTACTGCTGGAGCTGGACGGTGAGGTGGTCAGGAAGTGCGTGCCCGACATCGGCTATCTGCACCGGGGTGTGGAGAAGCTGGGCGAGTATCGCATGTACAACCAGTTCGTGCCGTGGACCGACCGCACCGACTATGTGGCCGCCTTCACAGGCAACTACGCCTTCGTCAAAGCGGTCGAAGACCTCATGGGCATCGAGATACCCGAACGCGCCCAGTACCTGCGGGTGATATTCTCCGAGCTGCAGCGTCTGGCCTCGCATCTGCTGTGGTTGGGCACGCATGTTATGGACCTTGGCGCGGTGAGCGTGTTCCTGTACGCCATGCGCGAGCGCGAGATGGTGCTCGACCTGTTCGAGATGCAGACCGGGGCGCGCCTCACCCTGAATGCCCAGCGCGTGGGGGGCTTCCCCAAGGACCTGCCCCCCGGCTGGATCGAGAAGTGTGAGCGCTTTCTGGAGATCATGCCCAAACGCTTGCAGGAATACGACGCCCTGCTGGCCGAGAACCCCATCTTCCTGCGCCGCGTGAAGGGCGTGGGCGTGATCTCAGCCGAGGACGCCATCCAGTGGGGGTTGACCGGGCCGAGCCTGCGCGGGTCGGGCGTGGCCTACGACGTGCGCAAGGCCCAGCCTTACGCCGTGTACGATCGGTTGGACTTCGAGATACCGGTGGGCACGCACGGCGATGTGTACGACCGCTTCCTCGTGCGCATGGAGGAGATGCGCCAGAGCCTCAAGATAATCCGGCAGGCCCTCGACCAACTGCCCGATGGCCCGGTGATGACACAGGACATCCGAGTAGCCCTGCCCTCCAAAGAAGAGACCATGACCTCCATCGAGGCCATGCAGAGGCATTTCATACTGGTCATCCACGGCTTCCGTGCGCCG
>DAOTTC010000160.1:0-1505 GCA_034437815.1 Chloroflexia bacterium
ACCCCCGAACTGGAGTTCGACTTCCTGACCGATGTGACCGCGGTGGACTGGCCGCACCGCCCCAAACGGTTCGATGTGGTGTACCACTTGTACAGCATGACGCGCAACCACCGCCTGCGGCTCAAAGCCTCGGTGGGCGAAGGCGAGACCATACCGTCGGTGACGCCCGTGTGGAAGGGAGCCAACTGGCTGGAGCGCGAGACTTATGACATGTTCGGCATAGTGTTCACCGGCCACCCAGACCTGCGCCGCATCCTGCTCCCCGAGGACTGGCAGGGTTACCCACTGCGCAAAGACTACCCGCTGGCCGGCTACGGCACCTACACCTCTTAAGGTTCAGGGGTCACAACAGGCTAGCATGCATAACTTGGTGCTCTTGGTGATAATCTCTGACGACTGAGGATAAAACCATGGCTGTAGATGAGCGCAAAGGCGATATAGAGGAGCCTGCGGACGGCGAGGAGGCTGGTCTGCCGCCCGACGTGGAGCGCAAGCAGATACGGCATGCGGTGGTGCAGACCGGCGTAGGCCCCATAGTCGAGCCGATCGTGCCCAAAGCTGAAGAGTTGGTGCTCAACCTTGGCCCCTCGCACCCCTCCACGCATGGCGTGTTGCGCGTACTGCTGGAGCTGGATGGTGAGGTGGTCAAGAAGTGCGTGCCCGACATCGGCTACCTGCACAGGGGTGTGGAGAAGCTGGGCGAGTACCGCATGTACAACCAGTTCGTGCCGTGGACCGACCGCACCGACTACGTGGCTGCTTTCACCGGCAACTACGCCTTCGTCAAGGCGGTCGAAGACCTGATGGGCATCGAGATACCCGAACGCGCCCAGTACCTGCGGGTGATATTCTCCGAGCTACAGCGTCTGGCCTCGCACCTGCTGTGGCTGGGCACGCACGTCATGGACCTTGGCGCGGTGAGCGTGTTCTTGTATGCCATGCGCGAGCGCGAGATGGTGCTGGACCTGTTCGAGATGCAGACCGGGGCGCGCCTCACCCTGAACGCCCAGCGCGTAGGGGGCTTCCCCAAGGACCTGCCCCCCGGCTGGATCGAGAAGTGCGAGCGCTTTCTGGAGATCATGCCCAAGCGCTTGCAGGAATACGACGCTCTGCTGGCCGAGAACCCCATCTTCCTGCGCCGCGTGAAGGGCGTGGGCGTGATCTCAGCCGAGGACGCCATCCAGTGGGGGCTGACCGGGCCGAGCCTGCGCGGTTCGGGCGTGGCCTACGACGTGCGCAAAGCCCAACCCTATGCAGTGTACGACCGGCTGGACTTCGAGATACCGGTGGGCACTCACGGCGATGTGTACGACCGCTTCCTAGTGCGCATGGAGGAGATGCGCCAGAGCCTCAAGATAATCCGGCAGGCCCTCGACCAACTGCCCGACGGCCCCGTGATGACACAGGACATCCGTGTGGCCCTGCCCTCCAAAGAAGAGACCATGACCTCCATCGAGGCCATGCAGAGGCATTTCATACTGGTCATCCACGGCTTCCGTGCGCCG
>DAOTTC010000161.1:0-8026 GCA_034437815.1 Chloroflexia bacterium
CGGCATCAACACCATGGGCATGGGCCTGCCCTCGCCCCGCGCCCACATCGAAAAGATCGAGTGGGTGAAAAGCGTGCTGGGCCTGTAATACCAGATGCGTGACGGCAAGGCCATGCGCCTGTGGCACTTTGTGCCGCAACAGAGGGTGGGGCTTGGGGAGGGCATGGCTCTCCCCAAGCCCCAAACATCGTGCATGAACGTGCAGCAGTTATGACCGGATGTCAGCTTGCAGACATGGCAAGATGCTATGGGAGCGGACGACGGTCAGCACGCGGCGCGAGGCCGGATCGTGGGGTTGACGGGTGCGCAGGTTCGGTGCCCCATAACCCAACCCACGCTTCCCTTGGGAGCGGGCATAACCTTCGTGAAGGGCAGTCAACCGGCCTGTGACCCTTCAGCCGAGGCATCGGATGTGCCCCCGGGAGGGCTGGCGGCCACGGCCTGCGATTGGCGGCCGACGCCGACGGGCACGCGGCGCACTCTGAAAGCCGGGCGCGATTGTGGCCCGGGCGAGGCCGCGGCCAGCTCGGCCAGCACGCGCTGTTGCTCTTCTTCGGGCAGGTTGACCAGCGAGGGACGGGCGTTACTGCCGGGGCGGTGCCGCCAGATGAGCATGCCCCAACCCACCAGCAAGGCCACCACCGAGGCCAACTGGGGTATCTTGATATCGCCCATCATGGCGCTGTCCACCCGCAAGGATTCGATGGCGAAGCGCCCTATCGAATAGAAGATCAGGTACACCCACAACAAGTCGCCTTCCACCAACCGTATCTTCTTCTGCCTGCCGAGCCACATCAGCACGCCAAAGTTGATCAGGTCCCAGATCATCTCGTACGCGAAGGTGGGGTGGAAGCGCACGCTCTCGCCGTACACGCGGCCCGCCACCTCTTGCTGGCGCTGCACGCTGATGGGGATGCCCCACGGCAGGGTGGTGGGTTCTCCGAAGGCTTCCTGATTGAAATAGTTGCCCCAGCGCCCTATGGCCTGCCCCAACGCCACACCCGGCACGGCGATGTCGAACCACCTGTACACCGACAGCCGGTGCCGCCAGCAGTACAGCAGGAAGGCCACTACCCCGCCGATGATCACCCCGTGCATGCTCAGGCCGCCTTCCCATATGGCGATGATGTTGCGGATGTCGTGGTAGCGCGGCTCGTCCAGATTAGCCACCACGAAGGCCAGCCGCGCACCCACAATGCCCGCGATCAACGCCCACGGGAACAGGCCCCACACGTGCTCCGGGTCTTCTCGCCGCCGTCTGGCTTCTCTGTAGGCGACCACGGTCCCGGCCAGCACGCCCAGCATTATCATAATGCCGTACCAGTGTATGACTATAGGCCCTATGCGAATGGCCTCACGTTCGGGTAGCACGCTCCCTCCTCAATGTTCAATCTTCGATTTTGCCCCCGGTGTCGCGCTGTACCTCGTATACACCCTGAATAGACTTCAGGCGGTCCATAAGCTGGTATAGTTGCTCCACGCCTGTCACCTCCAGCGTCATGCGCAGGGTGGTGGTAGCCGAGCCGGGCTTTTTGTGGGTGTGCACGCTGACCAGATTGACTTTCTCGTCGGCCAGCATGGTGGTCACGTCCCTGAGCATGCCCACGCGGTCCAGCGCCTCAAGCCGTATGCCCGCTGGGTACTTGGTGCCTTTGCCGTCGCCCCATGACACGCGCACCAGCCGGCCCGGATCGTGCACGTTGACGAGGTTGGGGCAGTCTGCGCGGTGCACGGTGATGCCCCGGCCTCTGGTAGTATAGCCGATGATCTCATCGCCGGGCATGGGCTTGCAACAGCGCCCCAGCGTGGTCAGGATGCCGGTCATGTCGCTCACCTGCATGGTGGACATAGCGGGGGCGGCAGTGGCCGTAGCCGTGGTGGGCACCGTCAGGGTGTCGGTCTCCGGCTTTGGCAACAGTTCTTCGTGCCTGTGCTCGGCCAGCTTGGAGCTGATGTTCTGAGGGCTGATATCGGTGTTGCCGATAGCCTCCAGAAACTCCTCCATGCTGCCAAAGCGCGGGAACAGCGCCAGCACGTCGGCGTGAGACACGTGTGTGAGGCCAAGGTGCTTGAGCGTTTGGTCAAGGATTGCGCGGCCCTGCGCGATCTTCTCATCGCGCTGTTGCTTGCGGAACCACTGGCGAATTTTAGCGCGGGCGGTGGCGGTCTTGACGAAGCGGTCTGACTGCAACCAATCGCGCGAGGGGCCTATGCGGTTTTTATCCTTGATGATACGTACTACGTCGCCGCTTTGCAGGGGGGTGTCGAGGGGTACGATGCGGTTGTTCACCTTGGCCCCGCCGCACTGGTGGCCCAGATCGGTGTGGATGCGATAGGCGAAGTCAATAGGCGTGGCCCCCCTCGGCAGTTCCACAATGTCGCCCTGCGGCGTGAACACATAGATGTACTCCTGAAGCACGTCGCTCTTGAGCGAGTCGACGAAGTCCTGCGCGCTCTCCACCTCGTCGCGCCAGCTCATCAGGCGGCGCAGCCAAGCTATCATCTCTTCGTAGCGCACATCCCGCTTGCCGCCGCGCTGTTCCTTATAGCGCCAGTGGGCCGCGATGCCATACTCGGCCAGCTCGTGCATCTCGTGGGTGCGTATCTGAATCTCCAGCGGCTTGTTATCCAGCGCCCACACTGCGGTGTGCAGCGACTGGTACATCGATTCCTTGGGGCGGGCGATGTAGTCGTCGAACTCGCCGGGGATAGGCGGCCACAGCGCGTGGATCACCCCCAGCGCCGCGTAGCAGTCTTTGACCGAGTCCACGATGATGCGCACGGCCAGCACGTCGTATATATGCTCGATGGGCCGCTTCTTGCGCTGCATCTTCTGCCACAGCGAATAGATGTGCTTGACGCGACCGGTGATGGTGGCTTTTATGCCCGCTTCCTCGAGGGTCTTCTCCAGCACCACTATCACGCGCTTGAGGTAGCGGTCGCGGGCGCCCTTGGTCTCTTTGAGCAGATTGACCAGTTCGTTGTACCGTTCGGGCTGTAAATAGGAGAAGGCGAGGTCTTCAAGCTCGCCTTTCACCTGCCACATGCCGAGGCGGTTGGCGAGTGGGGCGTAAATCTCAAGGGTCTGGGCAGCGATGCGTTGCTGTTTTTCGGCGGGCAGGGCATGCAGGGTGCGCATGTTGTGCAGGCGGTCGGCCAGCTTGATGAGCACCACACGTGGATCGTCGAACATGGCGAGGAACATCTTGCGCAGGTTTTCGGCCTGTTGCTGGGCTTCGCGCTGGCTCTTGTCGCCCTTCTCAGGCTTGTCAGCGCGATCCGACCTGCCATCGCCGGCCTGCGACTGGCGCAGCCGAGGTATGGAGCTGAGCTTGGTCACGCCCTCAACCAGCCGGGCTACCGTGGGGCCAAATTGGCGGCTCACTTCCTCGAGGCTGGTGTGCGTATCCTCGACTACATCGTGCAACAAGGCGGCCTGTATCGTTTCGAGGTCGAGGCGCATCTCGGCCAGAATAATAGCCACGCTTACCGGGTGCACCAGATAAGGCTCACCTGTGGCACGCACCTGTCCCTCGTGGGCTTTCTCGGCGAACTCGTAAGCCTTTTTGAGCACCTGAAGGTCCGCCTTGGGGTTGTAGCTGTGCACCAACCTGAGCAGAGTGTCAAAATATGCCTGTGGTACGGCGTCCTTGCTTTTGGCTGCGGTCGAGGGCAGGACGTGCGATGGGTTCGATGCTGAAGTAGGCACAGCAGACCAGCCGCCTTCGCCCGGCTCGCCCGCTTGCAGACCGTTGGGCGATGCCGCGGCCATGGGCCTGTAGCCGGCTGGCGTGTCGGGCGGTGGCGTGAGGGCGGGCGATGAAGGGCGCGCGTCTTCACGCCCCTCAGAAACCGTTGCCACCCGTGTCTTAGCTCTGCTCAGAGCGGGTGGGACCTTCTGAGGGGCCGCCTCTTTTTTATTAGCTTTGAGGTGGCCTGTGCTCATCTTCTGGTATAGGCGAAAATCGCGCTCGGTGATTATATGCCATTTTATCATACCCCGTAGGCCGCCGGTCTGTCAACGCGTAGACGCACACCGGCTCCACCAATAATCGGCATCGGGATCGGAGGTCGCCAGTGGTCAGTAGTTATGCCAAGTCTCTGTGAAAGGGCTGCAAAAGCAAAAGGTGCGGGGGTGAGGGGATTTACAGCGGCTTGACGCAATATGGGGCATGCTGGTATACTTTATGTGCAACGCACAGCCTTTATCTTGGCACTTCGACGCACAAAAGGGCTGTGGTTGTGCGGGCCTGTAGCTCAGTTGGGAGAGCGCCACAATCGCACTGTGGAAGTCAGGAGTTCGAGTCTCCTCAGGTCCACCTTTATTTGATACGAATCAAACCGGCACGGCTCCGCAGGCAAAAATCGGGGCCGTGCCTTTTATCTTGCCCGTGGACTGCGCCAATTGAGCGGCTTATCTCACAAACGGCGGCTTACCGGACTGATCGCTTTGCGGTGCAACAGGGGGTGCGGGCTGTGCGGCAGGTGCAGTAGGTGCAGGAGGCATGGGTGCCACAGGTTGCGGCATCGGCGCCGATGCCGGCGGGTGGACGGCGGGCACTATGCTCGTGCCGTACACTTTGACCTCACCCGCCGCCACGGTAGCCGACCGGTCGGCCACTCTGGAGCCTGCCGGCGATCCATCTGACGAAACCAGCCTGTAAGGGCCGTTGGCTTTCAATAACCCCTCTTGATTGTTTGAGCTATAGGCTGCGTGACTCATGGCTTGCCCCCTCGGTTTCCCGGTTTCCCATCAGGCGCTCCGATCGTGCCTGTTGAACGTCCAGCCTTGATATGTGCGGGTAATATTCAATGCGATCCTCATATCCGGCAGACGTGTTGCATTAATTATACCACGTACTTTGAATTCGCTCATACAACGCGCGCTCTCCAGCGTGACAAGCAAGTTGTTGTATTCAACAGGATTTACGGGAATCATCTGAATATGTTGCATCACGAAATTGTACAGTTGTTGCAACATATCCGGAGGCAGGTTGGCGGGGATGTTACTAAGCTGCACAACTTGGCCCAAACGCTGGGCGGCTTCGTTATTGCGGAACACCACCTCGATGGGGTCAAATGGGGTGTTGCATTCCATCTCGGCCTCTATGTCCTGCCATATCTGCCACATCAGGTTTTCGACCTCGCCTGCGGCCTTGACCACCGGCAGGCCGATATTCTTGGCTTCGTTCAAGCCGAGAGGATACCCATGGTGGTGATACGAGCGGCTGAGGGTTTCGGTTATGGCCTTGGCTTTGTTGCCGTCGCTCATGTGCAGCTTCAACAGCTTTTCCCCCAGCGATAGCGACAACTGGCCGCTGCGTCTGGCTATGCCGATAGGGATCGAGCCTATCTCGCGGCACACAAGCTCAAAGGCCTTCGACAACTGCTCCTGATCCGATATGCCCACTTCCTCCCGCACAAAGTCGAAGTAGTTACGCAGGTCTTCGGTGCCATAGGAGATGAACTCGATCTGGCCGCCCTGTGTTATACGTTCATAAGTGAGTTGGGGGTCAACAGGTCCGAGGTTGCCGTATGGGTGCATCACGATCTCGTCCGCGCCGAGCGCTATGAGGGTGGCGGCGCTGTAGGCCACGTAAGGCACCAGCACGGCCACCCTGTCGAATCGCTCTCGCAACAGGCTGATTATGCGAGCGGCAACGATGCCGTCCCCGCCATAGCTCACCACCATGAAGTCCACTTCTCGGCTGGCGGGATCTATGGCTTTCAACTGTTTTATGAGCTGGGGGAGCGCGTCTGCCGCAATGCTGCCGCTGGCGTTCGGGCGGATGCTTGTCACATAGCAAATAAGCGGGCGCTGGCGGGCCTGCTCTATTTGCTCATATAGCGGCGCACGCTGAGAAAATGGCATGACAGGGTCGCGCTCTCTTTACATGAGAGATGACTTGAGTATAGGGCAGGGCTTGGCACGTGTCAAGCCCCTGTTCAGGATTGGCCGCCCATCGAGCATCGGAGGCAGACAGGGGGGTAACTGCGGTCCCCCGTCGTTGGTGGAACCCTCTTGGTGGGAGCTTCAACCGCCAGATTCTGGCGGCTGCCCGACCACCGTCAATTGGTTGGTCCCGCAAACCCGGACGGATCGGCAGATAAAGATAAAGATAAAGATAAGGTGACCTCGGCCACCCCCGGCTCCCTGTGCTCGACCGATTTGACAATCCACAAGCCGCTATCGTCCACCAGCACCTCTGACCCCAGATGCTGTCTGAAATATACCACCCGCCACGGGTCACTGGTTACAAAGCATTTGTTCGGCCTCTCGTCTGGATCAATGCGCTTTCCCTGCTCGGATGCAGTGCTGACCATTACCATACCACCCTTCTAAATCTAGAGCGGGATCATGCCGGGTCTGCCCTCGACGTCCAGCTCCCGACCGAGATCGAGATATGGAGAGACAGCGGCATAGACATATCCTTGGTACGCAGGGTCAAACCCCGCCGGTGCCATTTCTCAGCATCACAGATCAACACGGCATATTGCGTGCCAGCATATGGAAGGAGGGGTCTGGGAAGGGCTGTGCCCTCCCCGGCCTTCCCCTTTCCCAACATCTTGCATGAATATGCACCGGGCATTTATGACCGGATGTCAGTGACCTGCGCTTGACTCTGGGCGAACAATATGGTACTCTAACCCTAGACCCTGTGGTGGCAACTGGTCGTAAAAAGGTTTTGATCCTAACAAGTTATTTGGGAGCGGGCAGCGGATGGGGCTGCGTAGGCCCGCAAGGGTAACGCAATAACCTGAAGAACCGCACCCACCTGTGATGAGCAGGTTCAAAACCTTTACGACCACATCCAGGGTTTTTACTTGCCTACGGTTTCCGCGCTCACCATCCACGCTACCTGCCGATTCCATGCCTGCACATATCTGCTACTGCACACAGAGAGCCACCTGAGATGCTGATAGTTCTGGTCGGTCCTGAGCGGTTTTTAGTCGCTCAGGCTCTGGAGAGGTACCTGCAAAAATACGCGCCCGACGGCGAAGACACCAGCGGGTTCAACCTTGTGCGGCTAGACGGCGCGCGCCTCACCCCCGATGAACTGCTCAGGGTCGTGCAGTCTGCGGGCTTTTTTTCGCATGAGCGGGTGGTGGTGGTCGAGGGTCTATTGTCGCGCTTCGGTGGGGTTGGCGGCACTAAAGCCGCCGACGATGATGAGGCCGAGCCTCCCACGCAAAGGACCGAACAGACCTCCAGAGGCCGGGGCAAAGCGGAGCCCGGGCTGAGCGAGTCGTTTGCCCGCGTGTTCGAGTCGGTGCCCCAACCAACGGTGCTTATATTGGTGGAAAGAGGGAGCGTCAACAAGAACAGCAGTCTCTTCAAGGCGGCGGCGCGCTATGGCAAAGTTGAAGAATATATACCACCCAAAGGCGTGGCTCTGGAACGCTGGATAGCCGACAGGTGCAAGCAAGTTGGCGTGCAGGTCACCTCGGGTGCCATCACAGCCATGGCTTCCGCGTTGCCCGACTTGCAGGCGCTGGCGAACGAGATTGACAAACTGGCGCTATACGTGGGCACAGGTGGCACCATTGATGAGCAAGCACTGCATGAGCTGAGCTTCATATCAACACAGGACGATATCTTTGAGATGACCTCTGCGGCAGCGCGGCGCGACACAAAGGCCGCCCTCCAACAACTGCACAGGCTGTTGAATTCCGGCACTTCAGCAGAAGGCATACTTCCCGTGCTTGCGTGGCAGATACGCACGCTCATGCAGGTGCGCGATATGCTCGACCGTAAAATCCCCGAAAGCCGCATGGCATCTATATCAGGATTGGGCGAGTTTGTGGTGCGCAAGACGTTACCTCAGGCCCGTCGGTTCTCTATGAGCAAGCTTCGTAAGCTACACGAACAGCTCCTGCAGCTGGATCACGCCGTCAAAACGGGCCGTGCAGACGCCGCCATGTCCATGGACGCGTTGGTCGTGGAAATGTGCCAGTGAGGTAGCCTCCACCCCCACCCCAATATACACGGCAAAGGCGCAGCCGGGAGGCATGCCTCCCGGCTGCG
>DAOTTC010000162.1:0-26178 GCA_034437815.1 Chloroflexia bacterium
GGGCAGGGCCAGCGCTTCGTCCATGGAATTGGTGTGCAGAGACTGAGTGCCGCCCAGCACGCCGGCCAGCGCCTGTATGGTGGTGCGGATGATGTTGATCTCAGGCTGTTGGGCGGTCAGAGAACAGCCAGCGGTCTGCGTGTGGAAGCGCATCCACAGCGAGCGCGGGTTCTTGGCCCCGAAGCGCTCCTTCAGTTCTCGTGCCCAGATGCGCCTCGCTGCCCGGTACTTGGCGATCTCCTCGAAGAAGTCGTTGTGGGCGTTGAAGAAGAAGGACAGTCTGGGCGCGAACTCGTCCACGTCCAGCCCGCGGTCCACGCACCACTGCACGTATGTCAGCCCGTCGGCCAGCGTGAAGGCCAGCTCCTGTGCGGCGGTGGAGCCTGCCTCGCGTATATGGTAACCCGATATAGAGATGGGGTTCCACTTGGGCATCTCGCGGGCTGCGAATTCGATGGTGTCCACCACCAGCCGCATGGAAGGTTCGGGCGGGAAGATGAAGGTGTTCTGGGCGATGTACTCTTTGAGGATGTCGTTCTGGATGGTGCCGCCGAGGGCGCTGCGCGGTATGCCCTTGTTCTCGGCGGCGGCTATGTAGAACGCCCAGATGATGGCCGCCGGGCCGTTGATAGTCATTGAGGTAGTGATGCGGTCAATGGGTATGCCTTCGAACAGGCGCTCCATGTCGTCCAGCGACGACACGCCCACGCCTACTTTGCCGAACTCGCCCTCGGCCAGCGGGTCGTCCGAGTCCAGACCGTACAGGGTGGGGAAGTCGAAGGCCACCGACAGGCCGGTCTGGCCGTGTTCGAGCAGGTATTTGAAGCGGGCGTTGGTCTCTTCCACCGAGCCGAAGCCAGCGAACATGCGCATGGTCCAGAAGCGCGAGCGGTACATAGTGGGGTGGATGCCGCGCGTGAACGGGTACTCGCCGGGGAAGCCGAGGTCCTCCATGTAATCGAAGCCGGGCAGGTCGGCGGGCGTGTACAGCCGGTTGATGGGCAGGCCCGATATGGTGCTGAATTCTTCAGGGGGCACGCGCTCAGGCATCTTGGTGAGCGATTGGGCCACGGTGGTCTGTTCCCACCGCAGGCGCTCCTGAGCCACGCGCTCCTGCTCTGGGGTCAGTTTGCCGGGGCGGAGCCTGCGCCCCACGCCGTTGCGGTATCGTGCGCGCCCTCCGGTAGCCTCGCCTGACCTTGATGCTGTCTCGACCATAATATGTCACTCCTTTGTGAGCTGTGTGGTGTGCCGTAGCATGCGTATTGTATGGGATTGTCTGATGCCTGCTGGCCGGTATGCGACTAATTATACCTAATTATACAGCTTAGAGGGCCATTGCGGGCAAACCTCACCGGACCGGCTACCTCTAAAGTCGTATGGTGGTCTCATACGCTGGCATGACCCACCTCTTCCCACAATTCGGTCCACAGGCTATCTTCTTTTACCACCTTGCTCTGATGGCACAGCACCCCATCTCGCATACAATTGGCTCGGCAAGGTGCCCCCCGTGAAGGGGGGCATGAGAGTCTTGCGAGTATTGAAAGGAGGTTACGGGATGCTCGACAATCTATACACGCTTGAGCAGATGGCGCGCCGGATACCCGAAGAGCGCCTGCGCGAGGCCGAACAGGCTCGCCTGATCGCACTCGCCCAAAGCCAGCCTGAGGGAGCGTGCGAGCCGGTCGCCCCGCAGGCCGACAACCGTGGCCTGATCCCGGTCAGGCCTGCGGACGACCCGTTGGCAGGGCGGCTCAGACGCCGGGCACTCTCGGTCCTCCAGATGCTCAGCCGGTGAGACCTCACCCGTGGTGAGGGCAGAGAGAGGGGTGTGGGGTAGGCTTGGCCTCTCCATGCCCCTCCTCTTTTCCTCAATACTTTGCACGAATATGAACAGGCCCTTACTGCAACAGAAAGCAGTGGGGCCTGTGTATGTTCCTTGGCGATTACCCACATTTTGCAGATGATAGCCCTTACCCCACGCCTCCCCTTCGTAGAAGAGGGGCCGGGGTGGGGGCATGCCATGCGGGTGGAAGATGTGGGTAATAATCGAAAGACCTTAATCTGCCACCAATGCAGTAAGGGGAAATAATAAAGGCAGCCCTGCCCGTAAGTAGGTCTGCCCTAGTTGGCTCCGCGACCAGGATTCGAACCTGGAACCTTGCGGTTAACAGCCGCCTGCTCTACCGTTGAGCTATCGCGGAACGTAAATCACACGGCCCTTGCAAAAGGGCACGCCAAATTATACGTTACCGGCCCGCGTTTGTCAAGTTTCCGTGTCTGACGGTTCCACCAATAATCGGGTGTCGGCCCCTCCCCACCTCGAACAAAGAGGCCAACCGGGAGCACGGGCCGTCCGCCCGCGCCCCGTCACCGGCTTGGCGTGCTTGATGGCCTTGGTGGGTCTTAGGACCTTGGTGGTTACTCTCGACGAGCAAGCGGAGCTTGGCCCCGATTAGTGGTGGAACATGTCAGTTTTAACCTCTTGACACGGGCGAAAACTATGGTATAATCTCCTTGAAACGTTTTAGCTAAAACGTTTCAAGGAGGCAAATATTCATGAGTGAGAAAGCTCAGGCCGCTGTCAAACCACCCCGATCCGAGGCACCGATCGGCGTTGCCCAGCCCCCCCGCAAACGCGCCACCATTCGCGATGTGGCACGTATGGCCGGTGTGTCAATCGCTACCGTGTCGCTCGCCTTGTCCAACCACCCCGGTGTGGCTGAGGTCACGAGGCAGAAGGTGAAAGATGCAGCCCTCTTCCTTGGCTACAACCCCAGCGCTGTGGGCAGGGCGTTGCAGTCCCAGCGCACTAACGTGGTTGGTCTGGTTATACCGCACAGTAGCCAGCACGTGTTCAGCCATCTGTACTTCATGGACGTGATGGCCGGGGTTAGCGAGGTGCTCAACGCCGAGGGTAAAACGCTCATGGTATCCACGTCCCCCAGCGAAGACGAAGAAGAAGCCGCCTATTTGAAGATACTTCGCTCTCAACAGGTGGACGGGGTCATCCTTGCATCAGCGGCGCTCAACGACGATAACATTGCTCGCCTGAAAGCCACCGGCTACCCCGTGGTGTTCATAGGGCGCTACCCTCTCGATCCCGGCATACCGACTGTGAGCATAGACGACATCGGTGGTGCCTATCAAGCGGTGCGCCACCTGCTGGAGCACGGCCATACCCGCATCGCCCACATCAGCGGGCCACTTGCCCACCTGTCGGCCCTCGATCGCTATGAAGGTTATGCGCAGGCCCTGCTGGATATGGGCATAGTTCCCCGCGCCCAATACTGCTATGAGGGGGACTACAGTGAGGAGGCCGGGCGTGCAGGCATGCAGGCACTGCTCGCCCTCGACGAGCCGCCTACCGCGCTGTTCGCGGCCAACGACGAGACAGCGGTGGGGGCCATGTCGGTGTTGAGGGCCGCGGGCATCGAGCCGGGCGTGCAGTTCCCTATAGTGAGCTTCGACGATGTGGTCATCGCCCGGCTGGTCAGCCCCCAGCTCACTACCGTGCGCCAGCCGATGCGCCGGTTGGGCATGGAAGCCGCTCGACTCCTGCTCGAGCTCATGAAAGGTCGTGCGCCCCGGCAATTGCATATCCGCCTGCCGGTCGAGCTTGTGGTGCGTAACTCGTGTGGTTGTGTGTGACGCACGCTATGCGAACGCGAGCGCAGTCGACAAATAGCCCCAGCCCCCGCCGCTCAACGTTTGCGCCTGACAGAAGGAGGTGATCAACGAGTTAACGGGTTATACGTAGCTGGATGCAGTAGCTATCGCTGGCATGGGTTATCGGCTTAGCTTATATGGCCTGAGCATGCAAGAGGCGCGCTCAGTGTTAAGGAGGAAAGCGAAATGTCTAACCCAATACGGGTAATCGTCCTGTTGGCGCTACTGGCCTCCACGATCGCGGGCTGCGGCCAGACTCAGCAGCCGAGTCAGGGCAGCGGGCAGGGCACGCCCGCGACCGGCGGTGGGGGCGCCGGTCAGAAAGTGACCATCACCTTTTGGAACGGCTTCACCGGCCCCGACCGCCCGGCAGTGGAGGGGTTGGTCAAGAAGTTCAACGACACCCACCCCAACATAGAAGTGCAGATGGATATCTCGCCGTGGGACACCCTGTTGCAGAAACTACCCAGCGCGCTGTCCACCGGTCAGGGACCTGACATCATGGGTGTGACATTCAGCTATATGCCGCAGTACGCGGAGAGCGGCTACCTCAAGGACCTCACACCCTACTTCCAGCCGGGCACGGACCTCGACCCCGCCAACTTCCCACAGGGTCTGGTGCAGGTGCTAAAATACAAGGACAAGTTCTATGGCGCACCTATGAACTTTGCCACCCTGATGATGTACTACAACAAAGACCACTTCAAAGCCGCTGGTCTGGACCCTGATAACCCACCGAAGACGTGGGATGAGTGGATACCCGCCATCAAAAAGCTCACTAAACCCAACGGTGAGCAGTATGGCTTCGTGATCGGCGAGCACCAGACCATCCCCAACTGGCCTATCCTGCTGTGGGGTAACGGTGGAGACATCATTAAGGACGGCAAGCCCGCCCTCAGCCAACCTCAGAGTGTGGAAGCCCTCCGGCTCTGGAGCGATCTCGTCAAGAACGATAAGATCAGCCCCACCGGCCTGACCGGTGCCGAGGCCGACAAGCTGTTTGAGACCGGCAAAGCCTCGATGGAGATCACCGGCCCGTGGATGACCAACGGTTTTACCGCCGCCGGGCTGAACTTTGATGTAGCCCCGGTGCCCGCCGGGCCCGCCGGCCCGGTCACACTGGCCGACTCGGTGCTGATGATGGTGAGCAACGCCAGCAAAAACCCCGATGCGGCCGTGGAGTTCATCAAATTCTGGAACTCCAAGGAGTCGCAGATATACTGGTCTCAGGGTTCGGGCTTCCCTCCGGCCCGCGTGGACCTCGCCGACAACCCGGAACTCGCTAAGAACAAGTGGGTGCCCAAGTTCGCATCGGTGGCTCCACACGCCCGCTTCTACTTGCCCGGTCAGCCCAAGTTCGCGCAGATAGACAGCGAGGTGTTCGTGCCGATGATCCAGCAGATCACACTGGGCAGGAAGTCGGTGGAAGAGGCCACCCGAGAAGCCGACCAAAAACTCGCCGAGCTGCTCAAGTAGGCTCTTGAGGGATTGAGCCCGTTCGTGCCGCAGGCAATGGCAGCACGGCAACGCACATATGTGGCACAGGTGCCGGTGTTGCGGCACCTGTGCCACAGGCCCGTGGATCTCATACCGCTTATTCGAGCAAAGGCGATAAATATAGACTCTCCTTCAATAACCTTATCTAATGGACAATGGTTATAAAGGGGGCTTAGCAATTGACCACAGCGAACACAGGCCCAGCAGCCACGTCGTCAGGACCGGCCCCCGCTCCCGGTGCCCGGCAGGCGACAACCACCCGCCCGCAGGTGCGCCCGGTGCGGTTCGATGCAGCACGCCTGTGGCGCAACATGACCACCCGACAGGCACGGGCAGGCTATCTTTTCATCCTACCGAGCATGATCGTGCTCGCCGTGTTCGTCTTCTGGCCCATTGTACAGTCGTTCCTGCTGAGCTTCCAGCAGTGGCGGTTCGGCAGCAGTGTGCACCCGTGGGTGGGGCTGACTAACTACGAACGTATGCTGCACGACCCGCGCGTGTGGAACGCTTTTCGCAACACCGTCTACTACACTGCTGTCACCGTGCCGGTCACGCTGTTCATATCGCTGTTGCTGGCGCTGGCCCTCAACCAGACATTGCCGGCCCGCAACCTTCTGCGGGCCGCCTTCTTCTTGCCGGTGATTGCCTCGTTTGCGATCGTGGCTATCATCTGGAGCTTCCTGCTGGACCCCGACATCGGCATGGTGGCCTACTGGTTCAAACAATTAGGCCTGTCCACCGGCGGCTGGTTGCGCGACCCAGACTGGGCTATGCCTGCGGTCATGCTGGTGAGCATCTGGAAGAACATCGGCTTCAATATGGTGATCTTTCTCGCCGGCCTGCAAGGCATACCTGACATTTACTACGAAGCCGCAAAGGTGGATGGGGCCTCAGCATGGCAACGCTTCTGGCACGTCACCTTGCCCTTGCTGAGGCCCACCACCCTGTTCGTGCTGGTCATATCGGTGATAGCGGCCTTTCAAGTGTTCGACGTGGTATGGGTGATGACCCCCGGCGGCGGGCCGCTGTTCAGCACTGACGTGGTGGTAACCTACATATATCATCAGGGCATCAGAGCGCTTGATATCAGTTATGCCGCAAGCATTGGCGTGGTGCTGTTCTTGATCGTGTTCGCGCTCACTCTGTTGCAGTTGCACTTGTTACGCTATCGTGAAGTGGATTGATAGGTGCTGTGATGTGATGCGGTCAATACCCGTGTGGGGGTGGCCGCAAAGATCACGGGAGCGCGTTGGCGATAGCGCGAGGGGTAGCAAGGCTATGGCCGTGGAAGACAGAAGTATAGTAGTTTCGTCTATCGCTCTGGCTCCGCGCACAGCCTCACACTATGGGGGCGTGGGGCGGGGGGCTTGGCTCGCGCGTTTAATGCTGTTCGCCGCTCTTGCCGCTTTTGCACTGGCCGTGGTGTTTCCCTTCATATGGATGCTCCTCACATCTGTTAAGCCCGAGAGCGAGGTGGTCAAGTACCCACCACAACTGCTGCCCGATGTGTGGACGCTAGAGGCTTATACCAACATCTGGCAGAGGGTGCCTTTCGGACGGTTCTTCCTCAACAGCCTATTGTTTGCAGGCGGGGTGACCCTTATTTCCCTCTTCCTCGACTCTTTGACTGCCTACGCACTCAGCAGGCTCCAGTTCCCCGGGCGCGATGTGATCTTTATCATCATTCTTATAGCGCTCATGTTGCCGTTTCAGGTAACTTTCATTCCACTGTATGTGACCGTGCATGAGCTGGGCCTACTGAATACATTTGGCGGCCTGATAATACCCAGAGCCACCAATGCGTTCGGCATTTTCATGCTCAGGCAGTTCTTCTCTACCTTGCCCCGTGAACTGGATGACGCTGCGCGCATAGACGGGGCAAGCGAGCTGTATATCTACTCGCGCATCGTGCTGCCCCTGTCCAAACCCGCGCTGGCTACGCTGGCGGTGTTCCATTTCATGTACAACTGGAACGATTTCCTGTGGCCGCTGCTGATCACCTCGACCACCGACATGCGTACCCTGCCCGCCGGCCTTGCGCTGTTCATGGGGCAGCACGTTGTGGAGTACGCGGTGCTCATGGCTGGGGCCACTCTGGCGCTGGCTCCATTGTTCGTGGCATTCCTGTTCGCCCAACGCTACTTCGTGCAGGGCATTGCGCTCACCGGCCTGAAAGAGTAGTCCAGCGGGCCGCATATCAAAGCTTTACATTTACACGATCGGAGGAGTAAATTTCCGCATCATGGCAACAGATAACACAGAGCACGCACCTGCGATATCCGACGCACTCGAGACGCCTGCCAGCACACCGGACCATGGTCTGTTCGGTATGACACCGGAAGGCTTTGCGTGGGCAACCGGCATCGAGGACACCTTTATCGCGCAAACCGAGAGAATAGGTGAGCGCGTGCTGGATGAATACGCGCTCACCAACCATTACCTGTACTGGCGCGAGGATATAGACATGGCCGCGGCATTGGGTGTGCGTGCCATGCGCTACGGTATACCATGGTACAAGGTGGAACCTGTGCCCGGGGTGTTTCAATGGGAATGGGTGGATCGGGTGTTGGAATATGCGGCCGGCAAAGGGATCGCTATCATAGCCGACCTGATCCACTATGGAACCCCGCTGTGGCTGGACAACCAGTTCCTCAACAGTTCCTACCCACAGAGAGTGGCGAACTTTGCCTTCGAGTTTGCCAGCCGTTACCGGCATCTGCTGTCTCACTACACGCCGCTCAACGAGCCACTGGTCACCGTGTACTTTTGCGGCGAGCGTGGCATCTGGCCCCCGTATTTGCGAGGCGATGATGGCGCTGTGAAGCTTTTGCGCTCGGTGGCACAGGGCATGGCGCTCACCGTGCAAGCCATCCGGCAGGCCGATCGGCGCGCCGTAATCGTAAGCGTGGACGCCGCGGGCGAATCCCTGCCGGTTGGCACAGCACCGGATCTGGAGCATGCCGCCTCCCTGCGTACCGCCCGCACCTTCATCGCCACCGACCTGATTACGGGTCGCGTGCAGGACGGGCACCCCCTTATGGGGTGGCTGTTGGCTCACGGCATGAGCGAATCAGACCTCAGTTGGTTTGCCGGGCAAGCGGTGCACGTGGACATCGTGGGCGTGAACTACTACCCAGAGTCCTCGGTGCACCAGATGCAGCAAGCCGGCGAGGTATATGTGCAGAAGGGGGTATGGGGTGGCGCCGATGGGCTGTACAGGGCGTTGCGTGCATTCGCCACACGCTATGGCAGGCCTGTCATGGTCACCGAGACCAGCACCAACGGCAGCATACAACAGCGTTCGCAGTGGCTGAACGACTCAATAGCGGTGGTTGCCCGCCTGAGGGCCGAGGGAGTGCCGGTGGTGGGTTACACATGGTGGCCGCTGTTCGACTTGATTGACTGGTCCTACAGGGCCGGGGCCAGACCCATCGAGGAGTTTATGGCCCGGCTGGGGCCGCCCGTGCTGGACGCACAGCACATCGCGCGCATGCTGGAGGCTATGCGCTGGAATCGGTTGGAGCAATTGCCGCTGGAAGCCTATCTGGCGCCTATGGGTCTTTATTCGCTGGAGATGCAGTTCGACGGCACCTTCAGGCGGGTGGCTACTCCTCTGGTGGAGCAGTATGCCTCCTGCATCCGCACAGGCCCCGATGCGCCTGATACGCCCTCCCGTGCGAACTGATGGCGCACGGTCCCGACTACGCGGCGCTGCGCGGTGCACTCAATCCTTGAGGCCCAGCATAGCCTCCATCTGTTCAATGCGCTTGCCGAATAGCTGCAACGCCCGATTCACCGGTTCGGGAGAGGTCATATCCACCCCGGCGTCACGCAGCAAGTTGATGGAGTAGTCGCTGCCGCCCCTGCTCAAGAAACGCAGGTAGCGCTCCACGGCGGGCCTGCCTTCGTCCAGTATCTGCTGTGCCAGCGCCACCGCCGCCGACATGCCGGTCGCGTACTTGTACACGTAAAAGTGGCGGTAGAAATGCGGTATGCGCGCCCATTCCACGCCGATCTCATCTTCAACGAATACGCTTGGCCCATGATATTTCACGTTCAGGTCATAGTGTATTTTCGACAACAGGTCCGCCGTGAGGGCTTCCCCCGACTCGGCGAGTTCATGCGCTATCTTTTCGAACTCGGCGAACATAGTCTGGCGATACAGCGTGGTCCTGAACTGCTCGAGGCTGTTGTTCACCACTGCCAGCTTGACCGCCTCGTCGTGTGCGTTGTTGAGCAGGTGGTGTGTCAGCAGTTCCTCATTCAGCGTGGAAGCCACCTCGGCCACGAACAGCGTGTATTCGGAATAGACGTAGGGCTGATGCTGGTACGTGTAATAGGAGTGCATGGAGTGGCCCATCTCGTGCGCCAGCGTGAAAACGTCGTACAGGGTATCCTGATAATTGAGCATCATGAACGGGTGTACCCCGTACACGCCCCAACTGTAGGCCCCAGACGTCTTGTTGGGCGTCTCGTACACATCGGTCCAGCGTGAACTGAGGCCCTTGCGCACCGCGCTCACATAGTCTTCACCCATAGGCGTGAAGGCTTGGATCATTATGTCCACCGCCCTATCGTAGGGCACGGTGTGTTCCACCTCCTGTATGAGCGGCACGTGCAGGTCGTACATATGCACCTGATCGAGGCCCAGCACTTTGCGGCGCAGTTCCATATACCTGTGCAACAGCGGCAGATTTGCGTTCACCGCCTCAATAAGGCCTTCGTATACGCTGATGGGGATGTTATCGGCGAACAGCGCAGCCTCCAGCGCCGAGTTATATTTTCTGGCCCGCGCGAAGAAGATGTCTGCTTTCACCTGCGTGGAATAGCAGGTAGCGAAGGTGTTGCGATATCTGTTGAACGCTTCATGGAAGGTGAAGAATGCGTCCTTGCGCACGCGGCGGTCTTTCGACCGTATGTAGCGCAAGTACCGGCCTTGTGTCAATTCTACTTCCTGACCCTCTTCGTCGGTGATGGTGCCGAATTTCATATCGGCGTCGGTGAGCATATCGTAGATCTGGCCGGGACCGGCGGCCACATCGCCCACGGCGGCTAGCAGGGCCTCCTGTTGCTCGTCCAGCATGTGCTCTTTCTCGCGGAAGAGGTTGTCGAACACGTGCTCGTACAGCCTTAGAGCCTCTTCTTCCTGCATCAAGCGGCGTATGGTATCCTCGCCGACATTGAGCAGTTCGGGATTGAAGTAGGACAGTGCTTCCGAGATGCGTACCCATGCAGCCCTTGCCCGGTCCTCCAGCGCTTGATATGCGGGATTAGTGTTATCCTCATCTCTGTGCATGCGTGCGTAAGCATACAGGCGCTCGATCAGTTCACTTATGCGGTCGCGAGCCTGCAACGCTGCGAGCAGGGTTGCGGCGCTCTCTCCGAGCCGGCCCCTGAAAGATGCCACTTCTTCCATCATGGGGTGTATCTTCGCGAAATCTCGCTCCCATTGCTCGTCGCTTGGGTATATAGCTTGGAGGTTCCATTTGTAATCATCGGGGATCTCGGACCTAGGGGTCAGGGTCTTGGTTACCATACGGTTCTCCTGCAAGGATGTAATAAAAGAGCCAGTGGTCGGGTGTTTTCCTGACGCACTGGCTTGCCGGTAGCGGGGGCGGGATTCGAACCCGCGACCTTTGGGTTATGAGCCCAACGAGCTGCCTCTGCTCCACCCCGCGTCGCCTGCTATAATTATACGGATTTACATATGCCATGTCAAGGTCGGGCCGACTGACGCTTCCGCCAACAATCGGGGCCAACCTCCACCAACATGCCAAATGCGCGACGGCAGGGCCGTAGCATAGAAGGAAGGGGCTTGTTGAAAGCCCCTTTTGCGTAAGATTTGTGCCGGGTACGGGACTCGAACCCATATGCCTTTCGGCACACGCTCCTAAGGCGTGCGCGTCTGCCAATTCCGCCAACCCGGCAAGCATGAGCACGTTAAATTATAACCGGACACGCTGTCCAAAAGCAACCACTGGCAGAATCCAACTCTGCGGCTTATAATTGTTCTTGTGACCGTCAAGGGTGACCCACAACCCCAACAACCCACGACTGAGCCCCGGATCGAGTTGGAGCACGAGCGCGAAGATATACAGGAGATGGCCTCGGCTGCCGAGGCTATCTTGTTCGCGTCCCCTGAGCCGGTGCCGCTGGACGACTTGCGTCGAGTGCTGGCGGTGCGCCCTGCCACGCTGGAGCGGGTGCTCGATTATCTGGGGCGTATTCTGTCGGAAGGCAGGCGGGGGGTCAGGCTTCAGCGGCACAACGGAGTAGCCCGGCTGGTCACCGCTCCTGAAATGGCCCTGTACGTCGAAAAGTTGCGCGGCCAGCAGGCTACACAGCGGCTTTCGGACGCAGCATTGGAGACACTGGCGATCATAGCCTATACTCAGCCATGCACCCGCCCGCAGATAGAGGCCATACGGGGTGTGGATTGCAGTGGCGTGATCAGCACCCTGCTGGCGCGGGGGTTGATAGAAGAAGTGGGCAGGCTGGAAACGGTGGGCCACCCCATTGTGTACGGCACCACGCTGGCCTTTTTGCAGCACTTCGGTCTGGAAAGCCCCGACCAACTGCCGCCCATCGCCGACCTCGACCTCAAGGCCCGCCGGGCATCGAGCGCGGACGCAGATGCCCCGTCGCTTCCTCGGGGCGGGAGTGGTGCGACCGGTCAGGCTCAGTAGTCGGCCAGATACCGGTCCTGCTGCGCGGGCGTGAAGCTGTCCAGCCGGTCGGTGCGGACGCCGGTGCCGCGCAGGGCCTGCTCCACCCGGATATCGGATATAGAGCGGCGGCGCTCCTCCCATCTGATCAACCGGCCTTCTGTGCCTCTGCCGATCACCGAGTCATCCTTGACCTCGGACACGGCCACTTCCACCATAGCCATGGGCAGCGGCAGGCCGTCGATCTCCTCGGCGATAATGCGTGCCCTGCCCCGGATGCCCAGCGTCATCGCCCCACCTAACAACGAGATCATCACGCTATCGTTGTGCTGTAGGTTGCGATAGGTATTGACCTCTTTGGACACGGCGAAGCGCACGGTTGAGGGGTCGAGCGCCACAATCCACGATATCGGGCAGGTATCCGGGCAGCCACGCTCGTCTACAGTAGCCAGAATGACCAGTCTGCCCACTTGCAGATATCGCATAGCGCGCTCCGGCAACCGCTCACCGAGTATCTGGCTCATCATTAAGCTCCTTTCTTCCGGCCTCATTGCCGGAATCTCAGCATACAACAGCGAGTGAGTAGTTGTCGGCAGTCCTGTTACTCCGCAATGGCGGTGGTAGTCGTAGCAGTGGCGGTGGCGGTGGTGGCCGCCCGGCTGCCACCACGCAATTCAAGCACGCAAGACGTAATCACGTCTAAGGCGTATTCTATATCTTCCGGCGTGTTGTCTATGCCCACGGTGAGGCGCAAGCTACCCTGAGCAAGCTGGCGCGGCACCCCAAGAGCGCGCAGTACGTGGCTGGGTTCGGTTGAACCGGAAGCGCAGGCCGCGCCGCTGGACGCGCCGATGCCCCGCAGGTCGAGCTTGAGCAGCATGGTCTCCCCTTCGACCCCTTCGATGCAGAAGTTGGCGTTATTGGGAAGCCTCTGCTGTGGGTGACCCATCAAGTGCACACCGTCCAGCCGATCCATGAGGCCGGAGATGAGCCGGTCGCGCAGGCTTTTGACGTATGCGTTCTCCGAGTTCAGGTTGTGGTGCGCTCTGGTGAGGGCAGCACCCAGCCCCACTATGCCCGGCACGTTCTCGGTGGATGCCCTGCGGCGGCTCTCCTGCGAACCACCATGCTGCTGGGGCACCAGCGGGGTGTTAGCTCTGATGTAAAGCACCCCCACGCCCTTGGGGCCGTAGAACTTGTGAGCAGACAGCGAAAGCAGGTCCACGCCCAGACGCTCCACATCTAGATCAAGCGCCCCGCCGGCCTGTACCGCATCGGTGTGGCACAGCACGCCCTTTGTGCGCGCCAGCCGAGCGATTTCGGCGATGGGCTGGATGGTGCCGATTTCGTTGTTGGCGTACATGATGCTCACCAGTATGGTGTCCGGCCTGATGGCGCGGCCCACGTCGTCAGGGTTGACCATGCCATACCGGTCCACGGGCAGTGTGGTTACTTCGAAGCCATGCTTCTCAAGTTCTTCGGCCGAGTGGATGATGGCGTGGTGCTCGATAGCCGAGATAATGATGTGCCCCGGCCCGGATGAAGGAGGTTTGTTGTCGAACAGCCCGCGCCGGTAGGCCCACGCTACGCCCTTCAGTGCGAGATTGTCGGACTCGGTGCCGCCAGAGGTGAACACCACTTCACGCGGGCGGCACCCCAGCACAGCGGCCACCTGACGGCGTGCGTTTTCCATGCCCTGATGCGCTGTGCGCCCCCATGCATGCACGCTGGACGGGTTGCCGTATCTGGTTGTGTAGTACGGCAGCATGGCTTCCAGCACTTCGGGCAGCACGGGAGTGGTAGCCGCGTGGTCCAGATAGACCGAGCGGGGAGGTATGCCGTTGCTTGATGTAGTCGTATCTGAATGGATGCCCATCTCGTTGTTCCTCTTTGTGTTTATCGTGTTGTGTGTGTTGTCTTTACCGCGTTATATGCTTTCTGTTTATTATACCACTAATCTCTGTGAGCACAGAAGAGGTGCAGTGTCGGGTTCTGGCAATAGTCGGGGCCATGCTCCACCAATATGGGGGAAAAAGCAAAGGGCCGGGGGACATTTATAACCCCGCACTCCCGAACAGCGCGGTCCCTTCATTTGACACCCCTGTCTGCTTACCTTATAATGGCTCATACAATGGTCAGCTATCGCCCGCAAGAGTTGGGCATTACACAAACTTGGGAGAACAACGATCACAATGGTCAAGCGTACATACCAGCCCAAACGCATACCACGTAGGCGCGAGCACGGCTTCATCGCACGGATGCGTACCAAGCATGGTCGCCGCGTCATAGCTGCCCGCCGTGACAAGGGCCGCTGGAGGCTTACCGTCAGCGACGAGCACCGGGTCAGATAAGCGTAGGTACGGGCACACATAAGCAGCAACCCAAACATACGAGCATACCGGCACCACCACGACCACAGCCAAGGGCGCACACATCGGGGCAACCACGGGAGCGTGGCACGTAAACTCCAAACCCTCAAAACTACCGAACAGTTTGAGCGCGTCAGGCGAGAGGGCCGCGTATGGGCCGCCCCACTAGTGCTACTCAACGCCGCGCCCAACGCGTTGGCTACTGTGAGATGCGGGTTCGTGGCAGGCAAGAAGATCGGCAAGGCTGTACGGCGCAACCGCGCCAGAAGGCTGATACGCGAAGCAGTGCGCCTGCGCCTCCCCCTCATCAAAGAGGGCTGGGACCTCGTGTGGATTGCCAGACCGGCCATAGCACATGCCATGTATTCTGATGTGGCCAAGGACATAGACAGCCTGCTGAGGCGGAGCCAACTGCTCGTTGAGCCAATGGGGCAGGCCGGGCCGGCAGAGCGCGTGCAACAGCACCGGCACGACCTGCGTAAAGAGGATGACCCCACTGCGGGCGCCGTGCAATCGCGTATAACAGAGCAAGAGCCTGCCGGCCACCTGCACGTGCAGCCGGACTAGGCTCCATCTTGCGCTCATGCCGTCTTATACATGCACCAACAGACCAAAGGTGAGATTGAGACAATGAAAAGGCCGGTGTTGTGGTCAATTCGCCTCTACCAGCGCACCATCGCTCCCCTGTTGCCCCCCAACACCTGTCGCTTCTACCCGAGCTGCTCGCACTATGGCTATGAAGCTATCGAAAAATATGGGGTACTCAAGGGTGGGGTCATGGCTCTGTGGCGCATCATGCGGTGCAACCCGTGGAACGACGGGGGCTTCGACCCCGTGCCGTAGGAGAATCGAACCGCATGGGCACACGGGGCTTAGCACTGCATTCAGGGGAGAATGCGTAAAGCGTAAAGCTTGAAAAAGATCGGAACACGCAGGGCGCCCAAACCGGCTCGATGGCCGGCCTTTGCGTACCGCCTTCCGGTTGCGGGAACCGATATTCGAGAGTAGACAGACGTATGGAGTAAAAGCATTGGAAGCTATCTGGAACGGATTCTGGGGCCTGTTGCTCAACATTCTGGTGGCAATCAACTCGGTTGTCCACCACCCGGCACTGGCTATCATATTGTTCACCTTGCTCATGAGGCTGCTCACAGTGCCGCTAACCATGAAAGCCCTGCGCTCGTCGCGCAACATGCAGCAGATACAGCCCCTCGTCCGGGAGATACAGAAGAAATACGCTAAAGACCGGCAGAAACAGCAAGAAGAGCTGATGAAGCTGTACCACGAATATGGCATCAACCCGGCGGCGGGTTGTTTCCCCATGCTGGTGCAGATACCCATCTTCCTCGGCTTATATGGGGCGCTTGATTTCACCCTCAAGCATACGGCCAACCCGGAGGCCATGCGGCAGGTGCTGTTCAACGATGCGTGGGTGCCGTATGCTACCCAGTTCAGCGAAGGCTTCCTGTGGGTGCCCAGTCTGGCGAAAGCCGACCCGCTGTACATATGGCCCGTGCTTTCGGGTCTGTTCCAGTTCATCCAGACCCGTATGGCTATGCCCTACCGGGACCCCAACCAGCCGATGGACCCACAGCAGAAGTTTATGAACAACTTCATGCAGTTCATGCCCATTTACATCATCTTCATATCGGCGGCTTTCCCGGCGGGCATGGTGATCTACTGGGCGTTCTCCAGCCTGTTCGGGGCAGTTCAGCAATATTTCATCACCGGCTGGGGCAGTCTGCCCGACCTGCCCGGCCTTGGCTTCCTGCCCCGCAAACCCATCACCCCACCCAAGCCACCTGAGCGCCCGGCACAACCTGCCGGCAGCAGAGGGATTATTGGCTGGATGATGAGCAGGGCAATGGAAGCGCAGCAGGCCCAAAAGGCCACCACTGACACGAGCACGCGTCGCGGCGATGCGGGAGCAGGGCACAGAGCCGGTGAAAGAGCCGGTGAAGAAGAATGGGAGGTTGAAGAGCCGGAGCGCGAGGCCTTGCCTGCCACCACCGGCGCGGCCCGGGCAAGAAGCAGGGGCAAGGCCACCGGTGCGCGCCGATATGGTGTACAAGGCTTGAACGTGAACGGCGAGGCCCCCGGCGCACGCACCGAGAGGGTGGGCACGGGCACATACTCAGCCGATGGCCGGGCAGGCGTGCCCGCTCACCTGCCTCGCAAGAAGCGTAGCAAGAGGTAGCCACCCGCGGCGAACCGACCGGCGTGGTGGCACGAGCCGGTCAGCCTACCCCGCCCCACGCCCCCGTGGCCCGCCGGTTCCAACCGTTCGCCCCTCGTGGTTTGTGTTTTGCCGGTTGCGTGTGATCACGATCACGATCACGATCACGATCACGATCACGATCACAATCAAAGAGGGAGGGAATGCATTTGCGGTATGTGGATATTCAGGCCTTCAGCGTTGAGGAGGCCGTCAGGCTGGCACTGGAGCAACTTGGCTGCTCTCGAGATGAAGTGAAGGTGGAAGTGCTCGCCACCGACCCCGGTGGAGAGGAGGTACTCGTCAGGGTCACTGCGCCCGATAAGCCGGGCGACAAAGCCCGAGAAGAAGCTCGGGGACGCCGCACGCTCGAAGATGCGGAGCGCGATAGGGTCGGCAGGGCACCCCGTCTGGAGCAGGTGCTGGGGCCTCGGCGGGCAGGCGGGGCAGGCCGCTTCGAAAGGCCCAACCGCTATGACAGACGCGACAGGGATAGGGACAGACACGAAAGACCTGCCCGGCCACGCCCCCTCGCCGAAGAGTTGGAGCCGGGCGAGGTGGAGGTGGACAGCGCTTTGCAGCCCACAGCCGAGGCCCTCAGCGAACACGCCACCCCACAGGATGCCGTGGCCCCTATCGCCGCGGAGATATTGCAAAAAATCCTTCAGAACATGAAGTTGCGGGCGCGTATAGTACGCAGAACCCCCCAAGAAGAAGGGGAAGCCTCCTTCCCCGAAGATGAAGAGTCGGTGGTGCTGAACGTGGTCGGCTTGAGCGAGCGCGACCAGAGCATTCTCATCGGCCGGCGTGGGGAGACGCTGGACGCTTTGCAATTCATCGTGAACTTGATCCTCAGCCGCAAGGTGGACCTGTGGGCACGGGTCGTGGTAGACGTGGAAGGCTACAGGTTGCGCAGAAAACTCGCCCTGATCAATCTGGCCAAACGCACGGCGGAGCAGGTGGTGGCACGCGGTCAGGCCATCCCGCTGGAAGCCATGCCCGCCCACGAGCGCCGAGTGGTCCACATGGCGCTCGCACAGCACCCTTCGGTGACCACCGAATCCACGGGCGTAGAACCTGAGCGCCGGGTGGTGGTGATGCCCCGCTAGTGCGCCTTCGCGACATGCGTTGTGGAGAGAAGAGTGGGGAAACAGGAAATGGGCGGGATGCATAACCCGGCGACCGGCCAACTGGTCATATTCCTGTCGCCCCATTTCGACGATATCCCACTGTCGTGCGCGGGAGCGGCGGCGCAACTGTCCACCATGGGGGCACGGTGCATTGGGCTGGTGGTGTGCGCGGCCCCCCCGCCCCCCGACCGCCCCCTGTCCGATTACGCGCGAATGTTGCACGCTCGCTGGGAGCAGGCGGCGGGCACCGACGTGCAGGCGATCAACGAGGTGCGGCGCGAAGAAGAACGGCAGGCTATGCGCCTTCTGGGCATCGAGCCTGTATGGTTGCACTTCCCCGACGCCATCTATAGGCAAAGCCCCTCCGGCAGGCACTACTATACCTCGGATGCCCAATTGTTCGGAGAGGTAGACCGCGAGGAGATCCGCGAGCTTGTCCCCCGCATAGCCGCTGAAATCAGGCGCGTGGCCCGCGAGCGCAACAGCAGGGGCCGTGTGCGGGTGTTCGCCCCCCTCGCTGTGGGTTGCCACGTGGACCATCAGTTGGTGTTCCGTGCCGCCCGCCATCTCGGACCGAGGTTTGGAGTGCTGTTCTATGAGGATTACCCGTATGCAGCTGTGCCCGGCGCACTACAGGCAAGGCTGAATCGGCTCAGCATGCCCGCACGCCCGCGTCTGCTGTCCATATCGGAACTGATAGGCCTGAAGATAGCGGCTATTGCGCGGTACAAGTCGCAGTTGCCCGTGTTGTTCGGCAGTGCTGAAGCCATGCCTGCCGCCGTCCGGGCATATGCGCAGGCAGTGGCGCAGACACTGCCCCCGGACAGTGGCGTGCGCTATGCCGAGCGCTACTGGCAATTGCCCTCGATCTATACGCTGGTCGAGCGCTAGTGACGGGGGAAAGGGGAGAGCTGTGGGGCTGTGCTCTCCCCAAACCCCTCCTCAGGTGGGGGTGTGGTTTTCACCGAACAGGGGCGACACTCAGGCCTCGCCACCGCCACCCAGCAACTCCAGATACCGGGCCGAGGTCTCGATGCCCTTGAACACGTTGTCCAGCTTCATCTTCTCGTTGGGTGCGTGCAAGTTGTCGTCCGGCAGGCCGAAACCCATGAGTATGGAAGGCGCGCCCAGCACCTTGCCGAACAGCGATACTATGGGGATGGAGCCGCCCGACCGGGCGAACACCGGCTCCCTGCCAAACACCTCTCTCAATGCGGTGGCGGCGGCCTGCACATAGGGGCTGTCGGTCGGAAGCAGCACCGGCTCGGCGGTGTTGATCAGGTCCACCTTCACCGTGGCGTAGGGTGGGCAAATGCTCTCCACATAGCTCCTGAATGCCTGCCATATTTCATCGGGCTGCTGGTCGGCCACCAGACGCATGCTTACCTTACAGCGGGCGATGGCGGGGATGACTGTCTTGGCCCCCTCGCCCGTGAAACCACCGATGATGCCGTTGGCGTCCAGCGTGGGGCGCGCCCAGATGCGCTCCAGCACCGAATAACCCGGCTCGCCCGTGAGGGCTGGCGAACCCACTTCGGTGCGGCGAAACTCTTCTTCGTCGAAAGGCAGGCTGGCCCACTGCGCACGCTCCGCCTCAGACACCGGGCGCACGCGGTCGTAGAAGCCGGGCACCAGAATGCGCCCCTGTTCGTCTTTCAGCCGGGCCACAATGTGGCACAGTGTGTTGATGGCATTGGGCGCGGCCCCGCCGTATAGACCAGAATGGAGGTCGTGCTCCGCGCCCCTCACCGTGATCTCGGTGTACACCATGCCCCGCAGGCCGGTCTCGATAGCGGGTAGGCCGTCGGCAAACATGGGGCTGTCGCTGATCAGCACCGCATCGCACTTCAGTGCCTGTGGGTGGGCCTTGACGTACTCTTCTATACTTGTTCCAGCCACCTCTTCTTCGCCCTCGATGAGAAAGCGCACGTTCACCGGCAGGCCACCGCGCTCGCGCATCAGCAGCTCGACCGCCTTGAGGTGAATGTACAACTGGCCTTTGTCATCGGCTGCACCCCGCGCGTAGATGTTGCCATCGCGCACGGTTGGCGCGAACGGCGGAGACTGCCATTCATCCAGCGGGTCAGGAGGCTGTACATCGTAATGGCCATAGATCAAAACGGTTGGTCGGCCCGGGGCGTGCAACCAGTCGGCGTACACCAGAGGGTGGCCTGACGTATCTATCAGGCGCACGTTATCCATGCCCGCACTTTCCAACTGGCGCGCCACCCATTCGGCGGCCCGCCGCACATCGCTCCGGTGCTCCGACAGGGTGCTGATCGAAGGTATGCTCAGGAATTCGACCAGTTCTTGCAGGTAACGCTGTGTGTTGTTTGTCACAACGTGGCTGAAAGCTGTGCTTGCTGTATGACCCGTGTCGCTCATGACCTCACCTCCACGCTCTGTATTTTGCCGGTTGCCGGTTACCTTGGTGACTACAGGGCTGTTACAGGGCTATTGTACTCATGGTGGGAATACCCGGCAACTGGCTGTCCCTACCCCAAGCAGGAGGGGTATGGGGGTTGGCCCCCGACTCCTTTTTCCCAACAGCAGGGGGCAGTTCGCGGGTTGACACCTTTTTGTGGCGATTTGCGTATGTAATGGCAGGAAGCGCTCTGAGCATAGCGCACACGACCGCTCGACAACCTCAGATAACACCAACAGGAGGCAAACAGCAACATGAACGGCACTACTCGTCTATACAGGAGCACAAGTCAGGCTATCTTGGGCGGCGTAGCCGCGGGCCTTGCCAACTATTTCAAGATTGACCCCACGGTGGTGAGGCTTCTGTTTATTCTGGCGACGTTCCTGACCAGCGGGGGCTTCATCTTCGTCTATCTGGTGATGTGGCTGTTGATCCCGGCACCCGGCAGCACTGCCGCCGACCCGGGCAAGGTGGTGCAGGAGAACTTGAACGAGATAGGCACGCGGTTTCGCAGTATGGCGGGTGATATCACCCAATCCACCGGCTCAAGCATCGGCAACAGCCCCACCGGCAACTGGCCTGATCAGGGCCAGAGCGCACCGTACAATCAGGGGCAGGTCCAACCCCCCGCCGGGACGAGCGCGGCGGCTCGACCGAGCATAGGCCCGATAGTGTTGATACTGGTCGGCGCGTTCTTCCTGTTGTCTAATCTGGGCCTGTTCAGGCTGATCCACTGGGGCGCGTGGTGGCCTCTGTTGCTCATCGGCCTTGGCCTGTTGCTGTTGGTGCGCAACAACAGGGCGTAACCACGCCAGACACACGCCAGACAGGCGAGCTTGGCCGGCTTCATAGCCACCGTGCATTCAAGGCATTCGAAGCATGCGAACAGGAGGCTCACCTATGCAGCAGGGCGAACGGGACCCAGACATCGTGGGTGCGGGCGCGGAGAGCCGGGGAGCGCCAACACGACCCATACCCTCGTATGAGCAGGGGCAGGGGCTTGAACACGGGCAAGGAGCGCCCGGTCAGGGCGGGGCTGGTGGGCACCCGGGGATGGGCTACGGTACAGGCACAGCCACGCCCTATGCTGGTGCCCCCGGTGTCCCCAGTGCCCCCAGTGGGGCACGCCGGATGTCCTTGCTGTGGCCTCTGCTGCTCATACTCGCGGGCGGGGTGCTCCTCCTTAATAACCTCGGCTATCTCGACTGGGGCATATGGGCGGGGTTATGGAGGCTGTGGCCGCTCATACTGGTGATCCTCGGGCTGGACATGCTGCTGAGCAGGCGCAATCCGGTGCTGTCGGCCATCATCGCGTTGGTAGTGCTGGCCGGGGGCATAGCCATCATATATTCCATGGGTTTGCATCCCATCGGCAATTCATGGGCGTCCGTCGGCCCACCGCGAAACATGGGCATGGGTAGCGTGGTGCAAATGCCCCTGCACATTCCGGTGCAGAGAGCGGAGGTCACGCGCCTGAGGATAGACTTCGGAGCGGGCAGGTTACGGGTGGACGGCATACCACAAAGCACGGACACCTTGGCTACGGGCACGCTGGAGTATTTCTCGAATGGAAGCCCCCCGGACATTGAGATAGAGACCAACATAGACGGCACGTATGTGGTTCACCTCAGGCAGTGGAGCGGGCGCGGAGATGGCTTCCCGGACTTCGACTTTGGCATGCGCATGCGGGACAGGTTGGATTGGACCGTGCACCTCAACCGCGATGTGCCGCTGGAGCTGGAAGTGAACGCCGGAGCCAGTCAGGGCGAGTTAGACCTGCGCGACCTGCGCGACCTGCGGCTGCTCGAATTGAACATGGGTGCGAGCCACACCACTGTGCAGTTCCCGGCACAGCTACAACACGATGTATCGGCTCACATCGAAGCGGGCGCGGCCACGCTGCAACTGGTCATCCCCGAAGGCGTGGCGGCTCGCATAGACACGGACTCTTCGGTAGCCGCCGCTCTGAATATAGACCGGCACTTCGTGGAGAAGGGCGATGGGGTGTACGAATCGCCCGATTACGGCAAAGCCGAGCACCATCTGAACATAGATCTGGACATGGGGGCGGGGGACGCTACTATAACCTCTCGCTGAGCGTGTGAGGGCAGTTTGACACCACTCCGGCCTTCTGCGAGAATCGTGTCATGGGACGCGACGAGCGCAGGCGGGGCCGGGGTGGTGTGTTATTGGTTGCCGTCTCGGCGGCGTTGCTGTTGTACGCCGGTGTGGGCGTGGCAGTGCAGTTGCGGCTACTGCCGCTGATGGTCACGGGGGCGCTCGGTTGGGCCGGCCTGCCATCGGCTTTCAGCGCGCCTGTGTCTCTGTCGTGGGTGTGGCTCTCCCTATTACGCGCTCACTATGACAGTGTGCCGTGGCTGCCGTGGGCTGCATGGCTTGCGGGTGCGGGCCTGCTCGCGTATGGGTATAGTGGGGGGGCGCGGGGGGCAATCTCCGCACCGGTGGTGGGGCGGCTTTACCCGGGCCGGCGTTACGCCTTGCTCGCCGGAGCCGTGCTGTTGGCTCTGCTGATGGTGGCTGGCTATGCCCGCATGAGCCAGCTGTGGCCTCAGGACTACGGCATCTCGCGCGCCCCTTATGACGACGAAGGAGTGTATGCGGGCGCGTCCCAGCTCATCTTACAGGGCATAATCCCCTACCGCGACTATTTCTTCGCACACCCACCGCTGGCGGCCATCTCCTACGCTCCTGCCATGGCCTATCACTTCAACCAGTGGGGCAGCCCTACCTCCTTCATGATGGGCCGGTACCTGTCGGTGGGCTACAGCCTCGTGACGTTGGCGCTCATCTTTCTGATAGGCCTGCGGCTTGCAGGGCTTGGTGCTGGGACGCTGGCGGGGGTGTTATGGGCGCTGGATGGGCGAGTGGTAGAGATCAACCGCAAGGTGATGCTGGACGGGCCTATGGTGCTGTTGTCGTGCGCGGGGCTGCTGTTCTACCTGTGGGCACGCGACCGCATAGACGGCACGGGCACACCCCGACACACACACAGATGGACGCTGCTGTTGCTCTTTCTGGCCGGGGCATGTGCGACCCTGAGCGCCCTCACCAAGATAGCGGGGGTCGCCTGCCTGATAGCCATCTTGGCTGATATGGGGTGGCTGTGGGCCGAGCGGCGTGGGGGCATGGCGGTGCGTGGGCGTGGGTTCGCGGTGGTGTTGGGCGGTGCGCTGGTAGCGGCGTTGGCAGCGCTTGGACCGTTTTTGTTGCTCGCGCCCCAGCAACTGGTCAGGCAAGTGTTCTTCTTCCAGCTCCTGCGCCCGTCCGATGGCTTGATGGACGCGCCTGCCCGCATAGCCGATCTGTCCTCCACACTGAGCAATGCGCTCACCCTGCTGGCGGCGGCTGGGGGCCTGCTGTTGTTGTGCGCTTGGGTGCTGGTGCGTCGCGAAGCGGGGGCGTGGCGGGTCGTCGTGCTGTGGACCTTCTTCAGCCTGTTGCTGTTCACCCTCAGCCGCTCATTCTACAGCCATTACTACATCCAGTTGGCGGCTCCTCTGTGCCTGATGGGCGGGGCCGTGAGCCTGATCGCCGGGGTGGGGCGGTGGCCGACACGCACGACAATGCGGGCTGTGGTGCCCGTGGCCGCGCTCTCGGTGGTGCTTCTGGCCGTAGTTGCGCTGCCGCTGGCCGTGGTGCAGTGGCACGGCATGAACACGCGCCTGTGCCCGCAATGCGAGGACCGCATATTCGAGATAGTGGGCCGCTATGTCAACAACGCCGTGCCGCCCGGCACACCCGTGCTGTCCACCGACGAACAATTCAACTTTCTGGCCGCCCGCCCCCCCAGCCGCAACGCCACTGGCTATCTCATAGACAGCTACGGCCATATGATCTATCTGGGGTTGGGGTTGGACAGGCGCGGCTGGGGCGACCTGTGGGGTGCCGTGCTGAGCGGCGAGCACAGCACCGATGTGTACGCGGTGATACAGCATCCAGAGCCGCAAGCCGACTTTCTGGACCGCGCCGGTGGCGTGCCGCTGATAGTGGTACACGACAAAGGTTTCGCCCGCCTGACCGATGCCACGCTGGCTGCGCTGGAGGCCCGCAACACGGTGGTGGAGCGTCAGGCGAGATATGTCATATTCAGGAAGGCCGGCCCTTGAAGCGTCATGGCTATGCTGGGACTCTGCGAAAGGTCTGCAAAAACAAGTGGGTGCAGAGGTGCCCCTCTGGCTCTCATATCTCCCACAATCTGTAGCCCTCTCAAAGGGGAGTTGATATTAGATCGGGTTACGCAGGGTGAGGATTACCGAAGTATCGAAGGCGGAGGTGAGCAACATGGCATACAACATGGCATACAACATGGCATGCAGACTGTGCATTAGCTGTGTCGTTTTGATGCTGGCGCTCGGTGGGGCTGTGCAGGCGGGCAATCCATGGCCGGCACGGGCCCAGCAGGACAACTGCCGGCGGTTTGCGGAGACGGGCCAGCAAGTTTGCGGCAGGTTCCTCCAATACTGGGTGCAGAACGGTGGGTTGGTGCGTCAAGGTTACCCTATCTCGGGGGAGATGCAGGAGCGTTCGGACACCGACGGCAAGACCTACACCGTGCAGTACTTCGAGCGGGCGGTGTTCGAGTACCACCCGCAGAACCGACCCCCTTACGACGTGCTCCTCTCTTTGTTGGGCGTGTTCGAGTACAACAGGAGGTATGGCCGCTCCATACCGCGCGGCCAGCAGCCCAGCGCCGTGAACCCGCGCTTTTTCCCTGAGACGGGCAAGACCATAGGCGGCAGGTTCCGCGAGTACTGGGAGAGGAACGGCGGGTTGGCTCAGATGGGTTATCCCATCACCGACGAATTTCCAGAACGAAGCCCTTTGGATGGCAAGACCTACACCGTGCAGTACTTCGAGCGGGCGGTGTTCGAGTACCACCCTGAAAATGCTGGCACGCCCTACGAGGTATTGCTGAGCCACCTTGGCAGGTTCCGCTACGAGCAGCGATACGGCATGAGAGGCACAGCCACGGCTACGCCCGGCGCTCCGTCCGCCGGTGCCAGCCCCACCCCGCAGGTGGTGCAGCTTCGACCGGGGCAAGGGCGCTGGCTTACCAGAGCGCCCATATTGACTCCGCGCAGTGAGGTGGCGGTGGCCGAGGTGAACGGCAAGGTGTATGTACTGGGCGGGTTCGGTGCGCCGGGCCAACACATCAACGAGGAGTACGACCCACAGACCGACCGGTGGCGCAGCCGAGCAGCTCTGCCCAGACCGCTCAACCACGCGGGGGCGGCAGGAATTGGCGGCAAGCTGTACCTGATCGGGGGCTTCGACGGTAACAGCGGCAGAGCCGTTGCCGACACCTACGAATACGACCCACAGACCGACCGATGGCGCGCGCTAGCTGCGATGCCCACCCCTCGTGGTGCGCTGGGCGTGGCGGTGCTCGACGGCAAGATATATGCGGTGGGCGGGCGCAACGACAGCGGCGATGTCGGGGCCAACGAGGTGTACGACCCGGCGACCAATAGCTGGCGCAGGCTGGCCGATATGCCCACCCCGCGTGACCATCTGGCGGTGGCGGCGCTCGGCGGCAAGGTATATGCGATAGGCGGGCGCTTCGAGACGTTCGCCCGCAACACCGGGGCCAACGAGGTGTATGACCCCCGGACCGATAGCTGGCAGAGGCGGTCGCCCCTGCCCACGGCGCGCAGTGGCATAGCGGCGGCAGTGCTGGCAGGCCATGTGCTGGTGTTTGGTGGGGAGGCTACGTCGGGCACCTTCAGGGAGAACGAGGCGTACAACCCCGCCACCGACAGCTGGGTGGCGCTTGCGCCCATGCCGACCGCGCGCCACGGTATAGGCGCAGCGGTAGTCAACGGCGTGGTATATATCCCAAGCGGCGGCCCCACTCCGGGCGGCAGCCAAACACCCGTGCACGAGGCGTTTACGCTGGGACCGTGATGGGCCGGCAAAGAACGCCATGGAACGCCAAGCTTCCACCGATAATCGGGGTTACCGGTGGACTTAACCGTGGTACTGTGGGTGGGCCGTCCGCCCGCGCTCCCGGTTGAGCAGGGCTTGTTCTTTGGCCGTGCTCGCAGAGGCCAACCCCAATTATTGGTGGAAGCGAATGCCAACCCGGCGTTGACTGAGCACGCCCCTTCTGGTAGAATCTAGGCGGAGAGATGGCAGAGTGGTCTAATGCGTCCGTCTTGAAAACGGATGACCGATGAGGTCCGTGGGT
>DAOTTC010000163.1:0-4111 GCA_034437815.1 Chloroflexia bacterium
GCATCTTGTTGCCTTTGCTATTCTGATGGGTGCTCGCTATGTTGAGCTTGCACGCCTACTTGCTCAAAGTTCATAACACGCTCTAGTCTACCAACTTTTCAGAGTTTGCAGATAGGACCTAGGCACCGCTGGTAGGGCTTGGCCAGCACAGTGATATACTGGAACTATCTGGAGAAGACCTTTATATAAGGAGATGTTGCGATGGAATCTATTGAGGAGGAAACAACCCCGGCTGAGGTCAGCACCGGAACCGCCGGGACAGGCACAGCAACCCACTATGCGACTGCGGCTCCACCCACTGTAGCTGGTCGACCTAGGGACGTCTTCATTGTCGCACTGATCTATACGCTGCTCGCGGGCGCACTGTTGCTGTTGGTGTTGATGTTGGCCATTTACCTGGTGCCATTCTTCGGGCCCGATCAAGGAGGTTCGGGACCTTTCCGCGGTTACGGAGGTCCGGGAGCTATTGCCGCAGTGGTAGGGGTTGTGGTGATGATCGGTGGTGCGCTCATGTTGGCGATTCCTCTCCTTTTCGCGGCACTGGGAGTGTGGAGCCAGCGGCGCTTCGGACTTGTGCCCGCGTTCTTTGCTTCCTTTCTACTCCTCGTAACAGGTGTTGGGTCACTATATGGCGTATTGACGTCGCCCGGCGGCGGCGGTTTGTTCGGGTCTTCAGGGATTCTCAGCTTACTGGCGCTGGTGGCCGCGCTTTACACATTGTACTTCCTGTTCAAGCCATCATTTCGCCAGCAGTTCAGATAGGAATCCGTGCTCCGGCCAACCTCCAAGATCGAGCATTCACCTGACGTAGGCTCTGTGCGGGTAGCGCGCAAGGTGGTAAAATGTGGTGATGAACTCACCAGTTCCACCTTATGAATTGCCACCCCAGAAGAAGATACAGCCTGTATACGAAGCCCTCGCCTACTGCTATGGCCCACTCGAATGGAAGCCTGTGCGAGACCCCCTCTCCGAACTTGGGCTGACCATCCTGTCGCAGCACACGCCCGACGTTAACCGCGACCGCGCCTTTGCCACCATGCGCGAGCGCTTCCCCACATGGGAGCAGGTGCGCAACGCCTCCAGCAGGCCGCGCAACTTCAGGGCCGTCACCCTGAGCCAGTATATCGTGTATGACGTGCCGGGCAGGACCGGAGACGGGGACATCAGCAAGGACTGCCTGTTGTGGCCGCTGTAAGCATGAATGCGGATAGCGAGCACCCGCAACCTCTGCAATCCCTGCAACCGCAACCCACCCTGATAGCCACAGGCACCACCGGCCTTACTCCTCCATACTTTGATATGCCTCAGGGCAGTGTGGGCGTCAGGCTCTACGCTTACATTAGAGGCGGCGAACTGAGGGCACGCGCATTCTACGACAGGTCCGCCGAGGTAAGCCTCGAAAACGGGGTGGCCGCTCTTTACGAGCCTTCGCGGGATAACTGGGTGTTTTTGAGATGAAAGGAAAGGAGGGAGGGGCACACCCTCGCAAGTATTGGACCGGTGTGCCCCTCACCCCCGACAGGACTGGTGTGAAATATGTAGCATATGTGGCGAATTATGCGGTAGTGTAAGTGCTGCCCGGGTGAGGCGGCTCGGTCTCGCCGCGCTCGCCCCCACCGGCCCCCTCGCCCGCGCCGGGGCCGTCATGCTGGCCCACGCGCTGCACGTATTCATGCGCCTTCTCCGCACCCTGCTCCACCACCTGCTTGGCCTTTTCGAGGCCCTCCACGGCCACCTGTCTGGTGCGCTCGATGGTCTGCTCGATCTCGGGCCGGCGCTCCTCTATCAGGCGCTGGGCCTGAGCCGACAGGTCATCTACCTTGCGGCTCAGCTCATCAACCCTTTCTCGGAGTTCCTCGCGGAGTTGGCGTGCACGCTCCTCGTTCATCATGGCGACGGCCACACCCGCAGCCAGTGCGCCCAGCGCGAACGCGACCCCCAGTGCTTTGCCTACCATTTACCCATCCTCCTTTCTACCCTCTTTCCACTAGCTTCGATGCGGTTACCCCGTGCTTTCCGTACTTTGCGCCTCGCCCAACCGGGCGACCAGCGCTTTCATGAGGGTGATGAATGTGGGGCGCGAAGCGGCGGCTACCGCCAGCACCTCTTCGTGGTTCACCGGCCGGTCGTCGTCGGCCAGAGCCATGTTGGTGATGTTGGAGATGCCCACCACCCGCATACCGCCGTGTTTCGCCACCAGCACTTCGGGCACGGTGGACATGCCCACCGCGTCGGCCCCCCACTGCCTCAGCACGCGCAGTTCGGCGCGCGTCTCGTAGTTGGGTCCCGGTATCATAATGTATACGCCTCTGCGCACCGAGATGTTACATTCGCCCGCGGCCCGCTCGGCCAGCGCCAGCAGGTCGGGGTCATATGCGGGGTTCATAGGTGGGAAGCGCGGGCCGAGTTGTGGGTCGTTGGGGCCGATGAGGGGGTTTTGCCCGCCCCAGCCGAGCAGGTTGATGTGGTCCTCGATCAGCATCAGGTCGCCTGCTTGAAAGGTGGGGTTCAGCCCTCCCGCGGCGTTGGTCACCACCAGCGTGGAGGCCCCCAGCGCACGCATTACGCGCACCGGAAAGGTCACCTGCTTCAGGTCATACCCCTCGTAGAAGTGCAGGCGGCCCTGCATGACCACCACGCGCGTGCCCTCAAGCTCGCCCAGCACCAGCCTGCCGGCGTGCCCCTCCACCGACGAGGGCACAAAGCCGGGTATCTGCTCGTAAGGGAAATCGGCCAGCGCCCGCACCTCGTGGGCCAGCGCGCCCAACCCTGAGCCGAGGATGATGCCCGCCTGTGGCCGCCAGCCCTCCGGTAAGTACTGCCGTATGTGCCCGGAAGACGCGGCTATCCTGTCTGCCAGTTCGCTCATAGCTTGATCTCCAAGCTCGACGTGGTCGGATAACTACACGTAATACCCATTATCGCCGGAAAGGCTATGAATTAGGAAAGGAGGATTGGGGGACACTTATGCCCCCACACCAGAGGGTACCCGCCGGCATGGGAGCACCCCTGCACCCCCATTTTGGGTAGGGGAGAAGCGGTTCGCCCTTACGCATTATCCGCCGGGCCATCCCCGTCGGCGGGCCTGCCATCACGCCTCATCGAGAGGGCCACCAGTTCGGCTATGTCCATGAGTCGTATACGGTCGCCCGCGTCCAGCCCTTTGACCCCGTCTTCGAACATAGAGGTGCAGAATGGGCAGGCGGCGGCCAGCGTGGGCGCGCCCGTGTCCAGCGCGTCCTTTATGCGGTTCTGGTTCATGCGCCGGCCCACGCGCTCTTCCAGAAACATGCGCCCGCCGCCCGCCCCACAGCACAGGGCGTTACTGCGCGAGCGCTTCATCTCCCTCAGTTCGGCTCCCGGTATGGCCTCGATGACCGAGCGGGGCGCATCGTAGATATCGTTGTAGCGCCCGATGTAGCACGGGTCGTGATAGGTGACGGCCTGCTCCACTCTATTGGCGAGGGTGATGCGACCCTCTTTTATGAGGTAATCTATGAATTCCGAATGGTGCATCACCTCGTAGTTGCCGCCGAACTGGGGATATTCGTTTTTGATGGTGTTGTAGCAATGAGGGCAAGCGGTGACTATCTTACGCACGCCGTAGGTGTTGAGCAGTTCGATGTTGGCCTGCGCCAGTGCCTGATACAGATATTCGTTGCCGGGCCGCCTCGCCGGGTCGCCACAACAGCTTTCTTCGCGGCCTAGAATGGCGAAGCGCACGCCCGCCTCTTTGAAGACCTGCGCCAGCGCCCGCGCCACGCGCTGATTGCGCGAGTCGAACGCCCCGAAACAGCCCACCCAGTACAGCACCTCCAGCAGGGGCCGGTCCTTATCCTGCCCCTCGACCTGCACATCTCGGGCAGGCTGTGCGGGCGGGTCGGCGGAGGCGAACAGCGGGCGGCCATCGGCCTGCGCCACCTCGGCCACTTCGGCCACCACCGGCACGTCCAGCCCCTCGGCCCAGTCGGTGCGCTGGTGAGCGCCGAACTCCCACGGGTTGCCCTTCAGCTCAAGGTTGCGGAACAGGCGGGCCAGTTCGGGCGGGAAGCGGCTCTCCTGCATGACCAGATAGCGGCGCATGTCGGTGATCTTGGGTACGTGCTCGATG
>DAOTTC010000164.1:0-22274 GCA_034437815.1 Chloroflexia bacterium
GCATCTTGTTGCCTTTGCTATTCTGATGGGTGCTCGCTATGTTGAGCTTGCACGCCTACTTGCTCAAAGTTCATAACACGCTCTAGATATCGGGAAGATGGCAGGCAAAAACGACCTGAAGGAGGGCAAGTCTCCACTGCCAGAGTCCCTGCCCGACAATCTGCCGGAAGGTCCCGATGGCGATGAGCAGAGAAGGGCGTGGGCTGAAGAGCTGGAAGAGTTCATATACTGGCGCTCCCTGTACTGGATAGGCTCGCTGCGCCTGCTGGTGGATCCCACATGGCACACACTGTACGCGCAGGCGCTGGAGGATTACCTGAAGAGCTTCCGATATGGGTACATAGAAGCCTTGCGTGCCCACACCATGCGGCTGGAGATATCCCGACAGGATGTATCCCTGTACACCTTCTACGACCCGGCCAGCGCCAGCTATGCGTTCCGCATATACGCGCCCATACAACAATTGGAACCCGCTGAGGTGGGCAGTGATGACCGGGATAAGGTGGAGGACACGCCTATACTGTTCAATCAGGATGCTCTGGGCTTCCACTCACGCATACAGGCACTGCTGGAAGGCATAACCACCATGGACAGAGCGAGCAGAGGGGACTGGGCATGGGGAGAGGACGAATTCCCCGATGAGGACTAGCGAGTAGCGCAGTCGGTGGGGTTGATCGGACTGGTACGCAAGCTTATTCGGCGCGGCGGAGCCTGTTGGTCAGCGTGGCGGTGAAATAGGCGCGGTCCTGCACGCGGGCGAACAGCGCCATGTCGGGCGAGGTGGTCACGCGCACGGTGTCGCCATCGCGCAGGGGCGCGTGTATCTGCCCGTCTACCGTCAGGAATGCCTCGTCGTCGGTGTCAATGTGCAGGTCCAGCCGATATTCGTCGGGCAAGACGAGGCTCTTGATGACCGTCAGGTAAGGGGCTATGGGTGTGATCACGATACTGCGCAGTTCGGGGTGCAGGATGGGACCGCCTGCGGCCATCGAATAGGCCGTGGAGCCGGTGGGCGTCGCCACTATCACCCCGTCGGCCACGTAGGTAGTCACGCGCTGGCCATTGACGCTGAGCGTGCAATTGACCACGCGAGACAGGGCGGCGCGGCTGGCTACCACGTCGTTCAGAGCCAGAAACCTGTCCACCAGCGTGCCGTCGCGCCACAGTTCAGATCGGAGCATCGTGCGCTTCTCGATCCAGTAGCGGCGCTCCAGAAACAGGGGCAAACGCTCAGGCACCTGCCACGGATTAAGCTCGGTCAGGAAGCCCACCCGACCCAGATTGATGCCCACAATGGGCACGCCCAGTGGGGCCGCCGTGCGGGCCGCCCGCAGGATGGTGCCGTCGCCCCCGAAGGTGAATATCAGGTCCAGCCCGTCGTTCCGCGTCCAGTTGATGGTGGTGTCGGGCGAGGCCGAGTGGGACTCCACCACCTGCACGCCCCTGCTGGTGAGCAGTCGGCCTATGCGCTCGGCCTGCTCGATGGCGCTGGGGATGGTGTCGTTGACGATAAAGCCCACCTTCTGCACGGGCCGGGGTTGGGCGGCAGGGAGCGCTTCGGGGGCCTCGGTGTCCACGCCCCTGATTATGCGGTCGTCCTCGCTCACCACAGGTGATGCGGCTTGCTGTGCCCTGTGCTTTTTGCCATCTCTGCCTGACATACTACCCCTTCAATCTGAGCGCCGGGGCTGAGCGGGCATGACCGCTGCTTCCAGCGCCTGCTCAAGGTCGAAAGGTTGCCCGGGGGGCCGTTTCTCCAGCAGGGCCAGATACTCGACGTTGCCCGCAGGCCCCGTGATGGGCGAGCGGGCGAGGCCGGCTAGATGCAGGCCCATGCCGCGCCACGCCTCTGCCAGCCGTATTATAACATCACGGTGCACCTTCGGGTCGCGCACCACCCCACCCTTGCCCACGTGCTCGCGCCCCGCTTCGAACTGGGGCTTTATCAGGAACACCATGAACGCGTCTGGCGTGGTCAGGCGGATGGCCGCCGGGGTTATCAGTTCCAGACCTATGTAGGACACGTCGGCGGTCGCTAGATCGGCAGGTTCGGGCAGGGTCTGGAGGTGGCGGATGTTGGTCTGCTCCATCACCACAACGCGTGGGTCCTGCCGCAGCTTCCATGCCAGTTGGTTGGTGCCCACGTCCACTGCATACACTCGTGCCGCCCCGTAACGCAACAGCACATCGGTGAAGCCGCCGGTGGACGCGCCTATGTCCAGTGCCACCCTGCCTGCGATGCGGGGGGCCAGCCCGAACACTTCTACGGCATGCGCCAGCTTGAGGCCGCCCCGGCTCACGTAAGGCATGCTTGCTTTCACCTCGATGGACGCATCGGTCGGCACCATTGTGCCGGGCTTGTCGGCTCGCCGGCCATTGACCAGCACCTCGCCGGCCATGATGAGGGCCTGAGCGCGGGCGCGGGTCTCGGCCAGCCCACGCTCCACCAGTGCCACGTCAAGGCGTTGCTTCCGTCTGGTTGTCCCCTCCACAGCCATATGCGTTGCGTTATGCGGTCCAGAGGTATCGAGTGTAGAGGGAAGAGGGAAGAAGGTACACTGTGCGGGTGCCGCACTCGTGCCCTTCACAGCCTCTCACCCAGCGATGCCTGACCCCTGCCCGTCCAGCCTCTCTTTCAACCATGCCTGAATGTCGCTCAGGGTGTCGGCGGACACATGGTGGCCGATAGGGTACTCGCGGTAGGTGAGGTCTACCGGCAGGGCCGACAGCAGATCGCGGGCCGCCCGACCATAGTGGATGGGCAGTACCTCGTCGTACAGGCCATGCACGACGAACACAGGCAGGCCCCGCAACTGCTCGGGTGGGGCGATCAATGGCTTTATCTCAGGCAGGATGCGCCCGCTGTGTGCTACCACCCCGGCCACCACATCGGGCCTCGTCAGGGCCACGCTGAAGCTCATGATAGCCCCCTGACTGAAACCCAGCAGATATACGCGCTTCGGGTCGAGGTCATAGGCTTGTACCAGTTCGCCAATGAAGCGGATGAGCACCTGCCGGCTTTGTTCGGCCTCTTGCGGATTGATGATGGGGCCGGTTGGGGTGAACTGCACGTGGAACCACGCATACGCGCCGGGGGCCAGCGTAAAAGGTGCGCGGGCGCTCACCACGTGGAAGCGCCCGTCCATATAGGGCGCAAGCTCGAACAGGTCGCGCTCATGGCTGCCCACCCCGTGCAACATGAGCAATAGCGGCGGGCGGCCCCGTCGCTCCTCAGGCTCCAGAGGTTCACGCACAATGTGGGTGAGAGAGAATTGTGGTGTGGCGTGCATGGCGATGGCTGATACCCTGTCTGTCGGTCTTATCGTTGCGGTTGTGTAGGCCGGGGTCCGTAGTTAGCCGCTGCTGCTAACCGCCGGTCCCGGATACTATCTGCTGGTATGCCTGTGAATGTATATGGCAGATGGCAATAGCCAGCGCATCGGCAGCGTCGTCAGGGCGTGGTATGTGGTCCATGTTAAGCAGTATACGTACCATGTTCTGCACTTGCTCTTTGGTAGCCCTTCCATAACCCACGACCGCCTGCTTCACCTGTAACGGAGTATACTCGGCGACGGCTATGTTTGCGTGCGCGGCTGCCAGAATAGCCACACCTCTGGCCTGCCCCACCGCCAGCGCCGTGCGCACGTTCTTGTTGAAGAATAGCTCCTCTATAGCCATGGCGTCCGGCTTATACTCGGCGATCAGCTCCATCAGGCCTTTGTACAGCATGGGCAGGCGCTCGACCACAGGGGCATGGGCGGGGGTGACCAGCGCCCCGTACTCGATCAGGCGCAGACCGTTGTAGCCCAAGCGCGTGCCCATGTGCTGGTCGGAGCGGTCCGGCCCTTGGGGCTTTTCCCCATGAACAAGGGCACCGCTTTCCACAAGCCCGTAGCCCATGATTGCGGTGCCCGGATCTATGCCCAGAGTGATCATTTCGTGCGTGGGAGTTAGTCCCGGACAGGGCGAGGCCCTGAGCCGGAACCTAAACCTAGCTCATGCCTGCCATAACAGCTTCGAGCTTGGACATATCGAGGTTGGTGTATACGGCCTGCACGTCGTCTAGCTCTTCGAGGCGCTCTATCAGACGCAGGGCTTGCTCCATTTGGTGGTCGTCGAGGGTGATGGTGGCTCTGGGTATCATGGTGCGCTCGGCGCTGGCGATGTGGAAACCCTGTGCGGCCAGCGTGTCCTGCACCTGCTTGAGGTCTTCGAAGCCGGTTATCACCTCCACCTGCCCATCTTCCTCCACGGTCACGTCTTCTGCGCCTGCGTCAATTGCGGCCAGCTCTATATCCTCGGGATTCTGGCCGGGCTTCGGCTCTATGATGATCATGCCTCGCGGCTCGAACATCCAAGCCACCGAGCCATTCTCGCCCAACGACCCACCCGAGCGGGTGAAGATGGAGCGCACCTCGGCCACGGTACGGTTGCGATTGTCGGTGAGGGCCTGCACGAGGAAGGCCACCCCTCCCGGCCCGTAGCCCTCGTAGAATACCTCTTCATAGGCCGCGCCGTCCCCGGCGGCACCCGTGCCGCGCTGGATGGCGCGCTGGATGTTTTCCATGGGCATGTTCTCGGCGCGTGCTCGCTGGATTGCGAGCCTCAGGCGGAAATTAGCCTCCGGATCAGGACCGCCCTCGCGAGCGGCCACGGTAATTTCTCGGGTCAGTTTGGTGAACACCTGCCCTCTGCGGGCGTCGGCGGCGCCTTTCTTGCGCTTGATCTGCGCCCATTTGCTGTGTCCGGCCATCTTGCACCACCCCTTCCCTTCTCAGTTGTAACAGGTAGTTGATGCGTGGAACGTTCAATCCCAATCGACATAGTATGGACACCAAGAATTATACCAGAGGTGGGTGCGGCTGGCAATTAAGTGAGGGATAAAAGGGCCCATCAATAATGGGGGTTGACAGGGGGCGCGGCCACTGGTGCTCGATGCAATGCACCCCCCATGCACGTTTCCACATTTGCGGTTGGCCCACACATCCACGTATAATTAACCCCAGAGGCACATTGACATATATGATTATCAGCACTACTATTCTCGCGGTTCGGCGCGGCGGCACCGTGGCGCTGGCCGGAGACGGTCAGGTGACCATGGGCGACGTGGTAATGAAGCACTCGGCCCGCAAGGTACGCAGGTTGTACGGGGACCGCGTACTGGCGGGTTTTGCCGGTGCCGTAGCCGATGCCCTTACCCTCTTTGAAAAGTTTGAGGCTCAACTGGAGCGCCACAAAGGCAACCTCCGCAAAGCAGCTGTAGAACTCACCAAAGAATGGCGTACTGACCGCTTCCTGCGACGCCTTGAAGCTCAGCTTATCGTGGCCGACCCAAACCAGTTGCTCGTGTTGTCAGGTGACGGAGAAGTTATAGAGCCTGACGATGGGGTGGTGGCTATCGGTTCGGGCGGGGCCTACGCCGTTGCGGCTGCCCGTGCACTGGTGCGGCACACCGAAATGTCTGCCGAAGAGATAGCGCGCACGGCCATGCATATTGCCGCCGACCTGTGTATTTATACCAACGATAACATAGCAGTGTATACATTAGCCGCCGAAGAGCGGCCGCAACCGGCCATCGAAGATGACCTTCAGGGATGAGAAGAAAACCCTCATCTGACCGACATTACGAGGTAGCGTATATGCAAGAGTCTGTTGATAAGGACTTGATGGATAAGGACCTGACACCCCGCCGCATCGTGGCGGAACTGGACAGATACATCGTTGGGCAGGACGCCGCCAAGCGGGCGGTGGCCGTGGCCCTGCGCAATCGCGTGCGCCGCCAACGCGTGCCCGAAGAGATGCGCGATGAGGTCACCCCGAAGAACATCATGCTCATCGGCCCCACCGGTGTGGGCAAGACCGAGATCGCGCGTAGGGTTGCCAGACTATTGGACGCACCTTTCATCAAGGTGGAGGCAACTAAGTTCACCGAAGTGGGTTACGTGGGCCGCGATGTGGAATCTATCGTGCGCGATCTGGCCGAAGTGGCCTTCACCATGGAGCACGACCGCCGCATGAGTGAAGTGCGCGCACGCGCTGAATCGCTGGCCGACGAACGCATCATCAATTATCTGATGGAACAGCGCACCGACCTGAGTGCCGGTAAGCGCTCTCGCGCCAGAGCCAAAATGCAGGCTCAGGTGCAAGCTCAAACTCAAGTGCAGGCTCAGGCTCAGGTCGGCGGTCAGGATACCGCCGTGGCCGAGAGCAGTTCTTCCCCACCAGCGCCGCCGGAGGAGACCGCCCCGCCTATATCCGAGCGTGCATTGCGTATGCAGCGCCGCCGCGTGGCCCGGCTGTTGGCGGAACATAAGCTGGACGAAGAGCAGATTGAAATTGACTTGAACGACATCGGTATGGACCCCGATGAACTGACCAGCATACTGGAGTTCGCCCCCGGCATGTCCCCGGAAGAGATGTCCGAGTCGTTCGCCGAGTTTCTGGATGGCTACCGCTCGATCCAGAACACCCTCGGGGGCATCGGGCGTAAGCGTGTGCGTCGGGTGTCGGTGCGCGAGGCAAGAAGGCTGCTTACCGAAGAGGAAGCGCATAAATTGCTCGACATGGACGCCATAGTGGAGAACGCGGTGCGGCGCGCCGAGCAGACCGGCGTGGTATTCATTGATGAAATAGACAAGATAGCGGGCCACAAAGCAGACACCGGCCCCGATGTGTCAGGCGAAGGTGTGCAGCGCGACCTGCTGCCCATAGTGGAGGGCACCACGGTGCATACCCGCTATGGGCCTGTGAAGACCGACCACATCCTGTTCATCGCGGCGGGCGCTTTCCACGCTGTCAAGCCTGCGGACCTACTGCCTGAACTGCAAGGTCGCTTCCCCTTGCGTGTGGAGTTGAGCAGCCTCGAGCAGAAAGACCTCGAAGCTATACTGGTGGAACCTGAGAATTCGCTGGTGCGTCAGTATACCGCGCTTATGGCAACCGAAGGCGTGGAATTGAAGTTCACCCCAGACGGGCTGGCGCGCATAGCTCAGGTGGCCGCCCAGTTGAACGAGCGTCTGGAGGACATTGGCGCACGACGCTTGCATACCATCATGGAGCAAGTGTTGGAGGACCTATCGTTCCGCGCCGACGAATTCAAGGGCCAAACAGTGTTGATAGACGCCGCCTACGTGGACGAGCGGGTCAAGCCGCTTATCAAGGACGACGACTTGAGCAGGTTCATCCTGTGACATAGCTGGGGCAGACCTGATCCCCCTATGTGAGCGATGGAGAATGGCGGCGCAAAGGGCACCCACCGCGGGTGCCCTTGCCGTTTGACGGCCTTTCAAAGGGGTTTGGGGTGACACCAAACGTGCGTGCATTGCCGGTCACCGGATGGCCCGACCTAGCCTACGCTCGGGCCGAACGGCCGGTGGGCACGGTTCTACTAGTCGGTTCGACTAGTAATGTAATGGGGTATAAATGTCCCTCGGCTCTTTACTTTTCCTGCATATTGGCGGAGCTTGGCCCCCGATTGGTGGTGCATGACCCCGATGCTTGGTGGAACCGCCGGGCACGCCCGCTTGACGCTTGAGCGGCATAGAAGGTATAGTTACCATACATACTAGGGAGTACACATGGGGAAGGGCGTGCCGCACCGGAACTCTTGCGCCTACGCACGTGCCGCGCCTGCCAGCCCCGATTGGAGAGACCAATGCCCACAAGGCCTCCCTCTACACCCAGATATGACCCTCGATTGGTGGGCCTCGGCTTGCTGGCCGGGGCCGTGCTCGGCCTCGCATGGGTCAGTACCAAGCAGCGTCACTATGCGCGCCATGGTGCCCCAAGGCTGCTTGACTGGGAGAAGGTGCGGCGTGTGGCCCGCCAACTCGTTAGGGAAGAGCCGCCACCACCCGGTTGGCACCAGTCGTGGGTGGCATATTACCGCGACATGGTCGAGCGCTGCTACCCCGTCATATCGAGGGAGATAGGGCGCGATCTGCCCGTGCCCCTCGATCATATTCAGGCTTTCACGCGCACCGAATGGATTGACGCCAACATCTCCAACTTCCGCATGTTGTTCGACCGCATCGAGGACGTGTACCACAGGGTTCAACAGCAGGGCGGGCTGGCGGCAATGCTTATGGGTGACCTCAGTCAGATGGTGCTCAGCGGTCAACTGGGCATACTCATGGGTTATCTGGCGCGGCGGGTGCTCGGCCAGTACGATCTGTCGCTACTGGGCAAGGAGCCTGTGACCACCGGCAGGCTGTATTTTGTTGAGCCTAACATCAGCGCTGTGCAAGCCGAACTGCAACTAGACCCCGATGACTTCAGGCTGTGGATAGCCCTGCACGAGACCACCCATGCCTATGAGTTCGAGGCCTATCCTTGGGTGCGCGAATACTTCAATTCCCTGCTCGAAGAGTACTTCGGCTATCTGACCGACGACATAATGAACCTCGGCACAAATCTGGGTGGCCTGCGAGGGCTGATTGAGCGGGCGCGGTCCAACCTTGCCGATGGGGAGAGTTGGATCGAAGCAGTGATGACCCCGGAGCAGCGCGCCCTGTTCTCCAAGCTACAGGCGCTCATGTCCATAGTAGAGGGCTACAGCAACTACATTATGAATTCGGTGGGCGAGCGCCTGTTGCCCAGCTATTCGGTAATCAAGGATCGCATCGAGCAGCGTGCCGCCCGCCGAAGCCCCGCCGAGAAGTTGTTCATCAGGATCACGGGGCTGGCCCTGAAGATGGAGCAATACAGGCTGGGCGAAGCCTTCATCACCACCGTTGTGCAACAGCGGGGTATTGCGCTGGCGAACCGCGTGTGGGAAGGCCCCGGCATGCTACCCACCCTTGACGAACTGCGCAATCCTCAGGCGTGGATACGGCGTATAGAAGGTGTGGGGGTGCAGGTGTAGTGAGCACTAAATTTGCGATTGGGAGGCCTGTATGGAGAGGTCGCGCAAAAGAGACCCGGACGAGCCGGTACCGCAGGATATAGATGAAGGCCCTAGCGTTGGTTTCATCAGCGCTGAAGAGTTTGCCGAGCGCGCCCATCTGGAGATGCACCGGCACCAACGCGTGCATGACCCGACCCATGTAGACCTGCTGCAGGAGGAGTACACTCCCGAGGAAGTGGCCCGCCTCCTCGGCACCAGCAAAGAAGTGGTCATGCACGCTATATGGTCGGGTGAGCTCAAAGCCGACCGCAAAGGTCATGATGTGATCTGCATCAAGCACGAAGACGTGGTGGACTGGCTCCGTCGCAGAGGCCCCGGTGTGTAATACCGATCATCCGGGCTAAGACAAATAATCGGAGGACGGGCGAGATGCCCGCATGCCGGGCACCCAACCCAAAATAGGGGGGTGCAGGGGTGTTCCCTTGCCGGTGGGTACCCACCGGCAAGGGGGTGTCCCCCACTCCCCGCACAGTTTAATAACCTTCCAAGTTGCATATTCATGCAAGATGTTGGGGAAGGGAAGGCCGAGGAGAGCACAGCCCTCCCAAGTCCCTCCCTCCTTTATTGCACACAAAGTGTTATGAAGTAGCGATATGGGGAAATTGGTATAAGCAGGACGGGAATGATGTATCGCACCGGCACCAAGGGCATTCGCGGTATACGCATGCGTTGGTTCAGCGGTGGGTTCGTGGCGGGGGCGCTCACCGGCATCGTAGTGGTCATCGCGGCTTCGGCTATGGCCATCACCAACATCCCCCGGCTCGACCAGCTTATCACCGGCGAGCCAGACGTGTCCGTCGTAATCGGCGAGGCCTACCTGAACCGAGAGGCGGCCAAGCGGGTGAACGGAGCTTACCCGACCGATATCCCCGGACTCACCCTGACCGCCGTAAGCCTCGACCTCAAATCCAACAACCGTATGGATCTCCAAACCAATTTCAAGTTGGACGCGCTGTTCGTGCAGTTGGACCTGCAAGCCGCCGTGCAGAACCAGTTAAGCGTCAAGGAGGGCCAATTGGCCATCAATATGGTGGGCGACCCACAACTGGGCAACCTGAACGTGCCGCTGCATATGTTGCCCATTGATCTCCACCGCTCGGTGACGCAGGCTGTGGACAAGGTGAACAACGACCTATTGATGTCCGAAATAAACGAGCGGCTCAGGACGGGGTTCGGCGACTCCGGCTTCGTGGTGGAGGGCGCGCATACCACCGAGACTGCCCTTGAGGTGTATTTGAGTGAGCCGTAGCGTAGCGATCGGATTGTGCACATCAAAAGACGAAGTGTCATCGTGAGGAGGACCGGCACATGGACATGGGCCTGAGGGGAACGGTGGCGCTGGTGGCCGCATCCAGTTCAGGCATAGGCAAAGCCATAGCCACGGGCCTCGCGCAGGAGGGCGCAAATGTGGTGATGTGCGCCCGGCGAGTAGAGGTGTTGGAGGCCGCCGCTCAGGAGGTACGCTTGGCGTCAGGGTCGAGCGTGGAGGTGCTTGCGGTGCCTGCCGACGTGAGCCGTGAAGAAGACATTAGACGGCTGGTGTCGGCTACCGTGGAGCGCTTCGGGCGCCTCGATATACTTGTGAACAACGCGGGTGGCCCTCCGCGGGGCGAGTTCATCGAGCACGACGACACCGCATGGTACAGGGCCTTCGAAGCCAACCTGTTGAGCGCCGTGCGCCTGATACGCGAAGCCCTGCCCTACCTGAAAGCTAGTGGGCGCGGGCGCATCATCAACCTTACATCCTCTTCGGTACGCCAGCCGGTGGAGGGGCTGATCCTGTCCAACTCCATACGCATGGCTGTAGTGGGCATGGCTAAAACCCTCGCCTCAGAGATGGCCCCCTATAATATCACCGTGAATAACATCGCACCCGGCCGCATCGCCACAGCTCGCATCCGCCAACTGGATCAGGCCACAGCCGCCAAACTGGGCATAACCGAGGAAGAAGCCCGACAGCGCGAGCTGATGAGGATACCTATGCGCAGGTATGGCACCCCCGAAGAAGTGGCCCACCTAGTGGTCTTTCTGGCCTCGGATAAGGCATCTTACATCACGGGCACAACCGTTCAAGTGGACGGAGGCCTGATCAACTGCGTGCCATGACCGGGCCCTGCCCTGCCCTGCCATGCCCTGCCCTGACCTGCTACCATAGCCTCAGCACGCCGAAGTGCTCCATATACCTGCCCGGCAGACTGGCCCGCTTGGCTGCCTCCGAGTCCAGAGCGCGCATCCAGTCCAGATCTCTGTCGCCGTTGGGGAACTGGCTCTTGTGCGCCAGCGCGGCTTGCACTTTTCGATCATACACATCTGTTACGTCAACGGAGACCGACGGGTTGGCCGGGCTGAACAGGAATGCCTGCCTGATATGGGCCACCCGAGCGCCTGCTAACTGTTCCGGGTGATACAGCCTCATGCGCGATGGCAAGATGGCATCAATAGCCGCCTGACCGCAGGCTCGGTGGTCGGGGTGTATCTGCCCCAGCCATGATGGGTCAAAGGTGAACAACGTGTCGGGCTGCCACTTTCGGTAATACGAGGCTATCTGCGCCCGCAGTTGCAGATCGGGCAGCAGCTCACCGTCGTGATGCTCCAGCGTAACCACTTCGCGCACGCCCAACAGCGCGGCACCGGTGCGGGCTTCTTCATGGCGCACCCGCGCCAGCGTCTGCCGTGTGTGGTGCTCGTCCTCGGTGCCCAGATCGCCCATGGTGCAGATCAGTTCGACTATTTCCACCCCGCGCTGTGCCAGCCGCCACGTAGTGCCTCCCATCATAGTCTCCAAGTCGTCGGCGTGCGCGCAAACCACTATGGCCCGCCTGACCTCGGCGAACGCCTGAAGCCCATCACGTTCGGATCCTGCCTCTAAGCTCATGCCCATGCCCATGCTATGGCCTCCTACACGGATTGCAATATTGACTCCTCAGCGGAGGGTACAAACAACTATTGTAAGGATACCATGTCCGCTCTAGTGCGGTTCTACCAGTAATCGAGGTTCGCCAGCGGTCAGTCGTCGGGAATAACTGCCAAGACACCAAGAGCCATCAAGGCACTATGGGGGCGGCGTCCCGCCTGCATAAGGGCTTCCGATGTGCCTCCCTCCGGGGGCTGGGCCGGGGCCGGCCCCGTTTGCTGGTGAAAGCGCGTTTCGGCTCGTATCGAGCAGCAAGCCGGAACAAAGGGGGAGGTCCACGGTGTGGGCCTCCTCTGTTCCCCAGTATGGGGCCTGCTCCTTTCTCACTTTCTCCTGCTGCTGCTTGTGATGGCAACTCCTGCCCTGCCCCGCCCCATGCCAGTGCCACAGGTGCATGGCCTTGCATGCACCCCTACGCTCCTGCCGTCACGCATGACGAGGTATTTATGACTGGAGATGTTAGTGTTAGATACGTAGCCTTACCAGAACGCTGTCACTTCGGTTATAATAGATGGCGCTTATCTATTGCTAAAGGGGCATCATTAATATGGAGCGGTGGTTACCCGGTGGCTATGGGTTCAGACGATGGGCGTTGATACTCGCCCTCGGCGTGGCGTTGCTGGGTCTTGGGCTGGCGATGGGCCTGACCAACCTCTACAGGATGTACATAGTTGACTACACCGGCACCACTTTTCTGTACTACATTACCCTTCAGTTCATACCCCACCCCTATCGCGAAGTGTTGGTTATGCTGGCGGGCGCCTGTTTGGCGCTATGGGGCGCGAAGGGCATCAGCAGGGCGGCGCGCATGGCAGCGGCCAGAGGGCAGGCTTATGAGGTGCCGGTGCTGGCACCACTGCGTGCGGCACGCAACCCGGAAGGTCCGCGCATCGTAGCTATTGGCGGTGGTACCGGCATGCCCACCCTGCTTCGCGGCCTGAAAGAAGTTACCGACAACATCACCGCGGTGGTCAACGTGGTAGACGACGGAGGCTCGTCAGGCCGTCTGCGCCGCGATCTGGGCATACTGCCCCCCGGCGACTTCCGCAACAACCTCATCGCTCTGTCCGATGTAGAACCGCTGATGCGCGAGCTTTTCCAGTACAGGTTCGAAGGCCCCGGCGAACTGGAGGGCCATTCGTTCGGCAACCTGTTTCTGGTGGCCATGACGCGCGTTACGGGCAGTTTCGAGCACGCCATCCGCGAATCCTCACGGGTGCTGGCGGTGCGGGGCAAAGTGCTGCCCTCATCGCTCACCGATATAGAGCTGTACGCCGAACTTGAGGACGGCCAGACAGTGCGCGGGGAGTCGGTCATACCCAGAGCGCCCTCGCGCATCAAGCGGGTGTTCATGAAGCCCGCGCACGCCCCCGGTTACCCCGAAGCCATATCCGACATCCTGAGCGCTGACCTGATTGTGCTGGGTCCCGGCTCGCTGTACACCAGCGTTATGCCCCCACTGCTGGTGGGTGACATAGCCCGTGCCGTCAAATCCAACCGCACGGCGGTGAAAATCTACGTGTGCAACGTAGCCACCCAACCGGGTGAAACCGACGGCTACGGGGTGGTGGAACACGTGCGTGCCCTGCACAACCACATCGGCCCCGGCCTGTTCGATTACGTGATTTATAATTCGAACCTGTCCGGCGCGGACAACATCAAGCCCGAATGGAAGGTTTCGCCGGTCACCTTCGACCATGTGGCGGCCGCGCGCTTCTCCAGCATCGAATTCGTGCCGGCAGACGTAGTGCGTGACGACAACCCCCTCAGGCACGACCCTTACAAACTGGCCGATGCTGTCATGCGCCTGTACCAGAACCGGGGCGGTAAAGGTGCCCCGGGCAGGGTGCGCGGTACACAGCGCCCCAACGGCAACGGGCGCACTCAGGGGGTGGAGCAGGAAATCACAAACGTAGGAGGCACAGGGGGCAGGGTCTCTTGACCGGGTATTGCCGTGTTTTGTGGCAGGGCCAACGCCAGAGGGCAAAAAGAGAGCACATATGTGAGAGGCTTGAACGAGCGCTGATTCGGTGCGCGTGCAGGCTTTCCGAAAAGGGAGCCTGTGCAACTCGATAAAACAAAACCAAACCCGCAACAGGAGGTGGTCATGAAAGTAGGAATCAACGGCTTTGGCCGTATAGGGCGGCAGGTGTTCAAAGCCCTGCGCGACTATTATCCCGATGAGATACAGGTGGTGGCGGTCAACGACCTGACCGACAACCAGACGCTGGCTCACCTGCTCATGTACGACAGCAACTATGGGCCTTTCGATGGCGATGTATCGGCCACCGAAGACGCCATCATCGTGGACGGTGAGGAGATAAAAGCCTTTGCCGAGCGCGACCCCGCCAGACTGCCTTGGGGCGATCTGGGTGCCGAAATCGTGATCGAATCCACGGGCGTGTTCACCAACGCCGAGAAGGCCCGCCTGCACCTCGATGCCGGCGCGAAGAAGGTGATCATTACCGCGCCTGCCAAAGGGGAAGACATCACCATCGTCATGGGCGTGAACCATGAGCGGTACGACCCGCGTGAGCACCATATCGTGTCCAACGCCTCTTGCACCACCAACTGCCTTGCCCCCGTCGCCAAAGTCATACTCGACCGTTTTGGCATTGTCAAAGGGCTGATGACCACCGTGCACTCCTACACCAACGATCAGGTGATACTGGACTATCCGCACAAAGACCTGCGCCGGGCGAGGGCCGCGGCCCTCAATATCATCCCCACCACTACAGGCGCGGCGCGTGCGTTAGCGCTGGTCATACCCGAACTGAAGGGCAAGTTCGATGGCTTCGCTCTGCGCGTACCCACCCCCACCGTGTCCATCATTGACTTCGTGGCAGAGATCGAAAAGCCGGCCACCGTGCAGGATATCAACGGCGCGTTCATCGAGGCCAGCGAGAACGAGCTTGTGGAGATACTCGACTACACTGAAGAACCGCTGGTGAGCATGGACTTCAAGGGCGACCCGCACTCTTCCATAGTGGATGGCCTTAGCACTATGGTAATGGGTGACAACCTGATTAAGGTTGTGGCGTGGTACGACAACGAGTGGGGTTATGCTTGCCGCGTGGCCGATCTGACCAAGTACATGGCCGAAAAAGACGTTCAATAGAGGGGCGAGGCGCAAATGGCACTGAACAAGTTGACTGTACGCGATGTTGATGTGCGCGGGAGGCGCGTGCTGGTGCGGGTGGATTTCAACGTGCCCCTCGATGACAAGGGTAGCATCACCGACGATACGCGTATACGCGCTTCCCTGCCCACGATCAAATACCTGCTGGACGAGGGAGCGGCTGTGATCCTTTTGTCCCATTTGGGCAGGCCCAAGGGGCGCGACCCAAAATACAGCTTGGCCCCCGTGGCCGCGCGCTTGCAGGAACTGCTGGGACCCGACGTGCCAGTGAAGTTTGTCAGCGACTGCATAGGTCTGGACGCCCTAGATGCGGCCCTCCACCTGCAACCCGGTGAGGTGCTGTTGCTGGAGAACGTGCGCTTCTATCCCGAGGAAGAGGCCAACGACCCCATATTCGCCCGACGGCTGGCAGATCTGGCCGACTTATACGTAAACGATGCGTTTGGCTCGGCGCACCGTGCGCACGCTTCTACCGAAGGCGTGGCGCGATACCTGCCGGCGGTGGCCGGCCTGCTCATGGAGCGGGAACTGAACATGCTGGGCGCTGTGCTGGAGTCGCCGGAGCGCCCGTTCGTGGCGGTGCTGGGTGGGGCCAAAATATCGGACAAGATGGGTGTGATAGATAACCTGCTCAACAGGGTGGACGCGCTCATTATAGGTGGGGGCATGGCCAACACATTCCTCAAGGCGTTGGACTTTCCTGTAGGCAAATCCTTGGTGGAGGATGACCTGCTGAAGGATGCCGAAGCGCTGGTGGGACGCGCCGAGCTACAGGGCGTCCGGCTGATGCTGCCCGGTGATGCGGTGTTCGCACGCGAGCTTAGGCCCGACACCGAGTATCAGGTGATACGCCTGCGCGAGGTGCCGGAGTATATTCAAGCACAGGGCTGGCGCATCGTGGACATAGGCCCTGAGACCGCAGACCACTATGGCGCGGTGATCCGCACGGCGCGCACGGTTGTGTGGAACGGGCCTATGGGTGTGTTCGAGATACCACCCTTCGCGGCGGGCACACGTGCTGTTGCCCAAGCGGTGTGCGACGCCACGCGTGCTGGGGCCACCACAGTGGTGGGTGGTGGCGATTCTGTGGCCGCTGTCGAGCAAATGGGGTTGGCCGATTGCATCACCCACATCTCCACTGGTGGTGGCGCTTCTCTCGAAGTGCTGGAGGGCAAGACCTTGCCCGGCGTGGCCGCGCTGATGGACCGGCCCGAATGAATACCCGAGACAAAATTAGAAAGGAACTGTTCGATCATGAGCAAAAGACCAAGTACTTCGACCCGCACGGCCGCAGCCCGGCCAACCAGACCCACCACTGCCGATCACAAGAGCAGTGCGGGTCAGGCTGGCAAACGAACCCCCTCTCGCCAGAGCGCCGCCACCCGACAGTCCGCATCGGCGAAAAACCGCGGCTTTAGACTGCGGCCTCTGGATATCGCCTTGGTGGGGGTGGGCCTTGCTCTGGTGCTGGCGATTGTATGGGCGGGGCTGGGCGCGGGGAACTCCGCTTCCCCGGCCACGATGCCGGTCAGCAACGGCACCGATGCGGGTGGGAGTACGGGAGGCGATGGCACTAACGCAGGCGCTGCTGACGCTCCGATGTCAACACTGCCCATCGGCCGGCCTGCACCCGATTTCGCCCTGCCCGCCGCCGACGGCCAAACCTATTCGCTCGGTCAGTTCAAGGGCAATGTGGTGGTGCTGGAGTTCTTCGCCCCATGGTGCCCACATTGTCAGGCCGACGCGCCTATGTTCAACGAGCTGTACGACGCTTACAGGGAAAAGGGAGTGCAGTTCCTTGCGGTCAGCGCCACCCCTTTTGGCCGCAATTACTCGCAGACCAATCAAGACCCAATCACTATGGAAGACATAATTTGGTTCAGGGACACCTTTGGGGTGAAGTTCCCCCTGCTGTTTGATAAGGAGGTGAAGGTAGGCAAGGATTACGGTGTGGCCTTCTATCCGACGGTATACATCGTTGACCGGAATGGCAACGTGGCCTCTATACCCACTGGCACCTATACCATCGGTGCGGACGGCAGGCCAGAGTCAACCCGGCAAACCGGCATGACTAAAGATGAGTTGGCCGCCGAAATTGACCGCGTCCTGCAAGCAAAATAGGATAACGGCACTATGAATCTGCGAGCCACTTTGCACAAAGAGAGCCGCACAACGACCGCTACCACCCGCTTAGGGACGCAAGGCAGGCTGTGGGGCAGGATATGGGCTTTCCTCCGGGGGCCATATCCCACGCTGGTGTCCAGACTGCTTCTGGGGGGCATGATGCTGTTGGCCGGGCTGACCAAGCTAGGGGTGCCCGGTGCGTTCGCCGATAATATAAACTCTTATCAGATGGGCCTGCCTCCGGGCGTGGTGCAGGTAATGGCGGTGGGCCTGCCCCCGCTGGAGATCGGGTTGGGGCTGTGGCTGTTGGTGGGCTTGTTCACCCGCTTCGCGGCTGCCGTCAGCGGCGTGCTCATGGCGATTTTCACCATAGCCATCACTCAGGCGTGGTTGCGCGGGCTGATCATCAGTTGCGGCTGTGTGGCCGGTGGCGAAGACACGGCCAACCCATTGGGCCTTGCCATTCTGCGTGCCCTCGGCCCCGTGGGTGACTACCTCGCCAACGAAAAGGCCGGGCCGGATGCCATCCTGCGCGATATCATACTGCTGTTGATGGCGGTGCACCTCGTGCTCGTGCCTACTGTGTTCGCGCTGGACGACCTGCGCCGCCGCTATGCCGAGCAGGACCAATAGGGGTTAGAGGGCTAAGAGGCTGACTGAGGGACAACCTTTGTAGTCACCCATCTGCCCGTGCTCTTACGGGCAGGGGTGGTGGGCAGGCACGAGGCCCGACCCTATACACGCATTATGTATTGTGCAGTAACCGGCACTACATAGTTGGTTACTTTACCAGCTTTCCAAAAAGAGCTGATATAAGGAGTGGCCTGCAACCATGCGCAAGCCCATCATCGCGGGCAACTGGAAGATGCATACCGACCCGCAGAGCGCCTACGAGCTGATGGACTCGATGCTGGACGACCTAGATGCCGTGGAAGACGTAGAGGTGGTGATCTGTCCGCCTTTCGTATCGCTAGAGAGCTTCGCCGACATGTTCGATGGGACGAGCCTGTATCTGGGGGCGCAGAATATGTTCTGGGAAGACAGCGGCCCATACACCGGTGAGATTTCGCCGGTGATGTTGAAAGGCATGTGCGACTATGTGATACTGGGCCACTCGGAGCGCCGCCGGCACTTCCACGAGACCGACGAGGATGTGCGCCGCAAGGTGCAGGCTGCGTATCGGCACAGTATCGCCCCCATCATCTGCGTGGGAGAGGACCTTGAACAGAACGAGGCCGGGCAGACCATCGAAGTGGTGGGCCGGCAGGTAGTGGCGGCCCTCGAAGGCGCGGACCCTGAGAAGGTGCGCGCCAGCGTGATCGCCTACGAGCCGGTGTGGGCCATTGGCACGGGCAGGCCGGCCACAGGCGCGGGCGCCAACGAAGTGATCGGGGCAATACGCCGCGTGGTGGCCCAGATGCATGGCGAAGAGGTGGCCCGGCAGGTGCGAATCCTGTACGGCGGCAGTGTGAGCGCCGCCAACATTGCCGAATTTGTGTCTCAGCCCGAAATTGATGGGGCTCTGGTGGGCGGGGCCTCGCTCGACCCTGATCAGTTCGTCAGGATCGTGGCCGTCACCAACCAGATAAAAGCTTCGGCTATCGAGGGCTATACCAACCCTTTTTGAAAAGGCTGTAAGCAGGGGTGCTATCAGCAACATATATTACACAGGTACTGGCCGGCAGCGCGGGTGTCCGGCCCACACACTAACACTAACCCTCAACCCCGCTTATCCGGGCAAAGGCGATAAATACCGGGGGTGTAAGGGTACCTGCCAGCAGGGGAGTACCCTCTGGGTATGGGGGTATAAATGTTCCCCACTTGTCTTCCCCCACAATCATAGCCTTGCTATGGAGCCTTGGTATGATGCCGGGGCCCTGGGCCGTTGCTGAGCCGACAGCTTTACAGAGCCCCAAGTTTTGGTCAAGTCAGCACCATCGGGTTAGAGATGATTGGTGTTACACATGGAGGTTGTAGAGCATGGACGAACTGTTTGAGCGTGCCAACATAGACGGCCATACGAGCGATGGGCACGGTGATGGGCACGAGGACCGCGACCATGGCCGAACAGCCGCAGGACCTGTGTCCAGACCGGTGCCCGAATCGGCTCTAATGGGGCTGGAGTCGGCCATTGAAGCCATGGGCGGGCCGTGGCAGGCCAGCGCCGAGTACGAGGGGGCAGTGGGCAGAACCACTTTCGACCTGCCCTCCAGCGAAGACAATCTGGTGACGGTGGTGCTGTCCAGAGAGCACATAGATCAGGGCACCATCGGCTCGCAGTCCATCGTGCGCATCAAGAGCGGCGTGCCACCGGCTGAACCCGCTAACCAGAACCAACCCGACCGGCAGTCGGGTCGGCAGTCATCAATGGTGCGGCGGGACTATCTGGGCGTGGTGGTGTCGGGACCGTTCGCCGAACCCGATGGTCTGCGGGGCGATGCGCCTGTCATCATCACCACAGCGGCGCGAGGAGGGGTGCTCACCCCGCCTTATCACGGGCGCGTGCATGTGGAGATCATGGGCGAAGAAGTGGACGGCGGCCTCGTGCCTCCGCGCTTTCGCCCCTTGCCTAACAGCCCGGTGTTTTTGCTGAGCCGCGACGAGATAGTGCAGGCGCTTGGACTGGAGGGCGACCTGAGGCTGGGGTTGGTATTGGGCTACAGTGACATCGAGGTGAAAATACCGGCTTCAGACAAGCACGTTTTGCCACGGCACACGGGCATACTGGGCACCACGGGTGGGGGCAAATCCACCACGGTGGCCCGCCTCATAGCCGAGGCTCAGGCCAACGGCTATGCGGTGGTGGTGCTGGACGTGGAAGGCGAGTACACGCAGATAGACCAGCCTACCGCCGACCCGCGCATGCTGGCCGCCCTTAGCCAGCGCGGGTTGGAGCCGAGGGGCGTGCCCAACACCGTGCTCTACCACCTCGTGGGGCGGGACACCGCTAACCCCCTGCACCCCCGCAGGCGTGAATTCTGCCTGCAATTCGCGCGGCTCTCGCCCTACACCATCAAAGAATTGCTCAACCTGACCGACGCGCAAATTCAGCGCTTCGATCAGGCCTATGACGTTGCCAAACAAGTGCTTCGCGACCTTGATATCTTCCCGAAGAAAGGCGACCCTCAGCAGGAGCAGATGGCGATGGAGCTAGACGAGTTCGAACGTGGCTACCCTCGCCTCACTCTATCATACCTGCTGGATATTGTGATGGGTTTCCTGCATGTGGTCTCCAAGCAGGAGGGCGAACCGAGATTTTTTAACCCTGAGTTTCACGAGCGCGCTGAGTCTGTCATGAAGCGCATCCGGGCGGTACGCACTGAGAATGCGCCGAGCTGGCGGGTGCTGCACACCAAGCTATGGCAGCTCAAGCGGCTGGGAGTGTTCGACAGCGTGTCCGAAAATATGCGGCCCATGATCTATAAGAACCTGCTCAAGCCGGGCAGGGTGAGCATACTGGACCTGTCGGACACGGACTCGACTGTGCTCAACAATCTGGTGATAGCCGACCTGTTGATGGGCTTGCAGGAAGCACAGGATAAGCTGTACGAAGACGCTCAGCGCACGGGCGAGGCGATACCAAAGGTGCTGGTGATAATCGAAGAGGCGCACGAATTCCTGTCGGACGAGCGCATCGAGAAGATGCCGGTGCTGTTCGAGCAGGTGGCGCGCATCGCCAAGCGCGGGCGCAAGCGCTGGATGGGGCTGGTGTTCGTCACCCAACTGCCTCAGCACCTGCCGTCTCAGGTGTTCGGGCTGATCAACAACTACATCATCCATAAGATCACCGACTCTGCGGTGATCTCCAAACTCCAGAGGACCGTGCCGGGCATAGACGACAGCCAGTGGCGGCGGCTGGCGGCGCTGGCCCCCGGTCAGGCCATCGTATCATTCGCGCACATGGCCCGTCCGCTTATGGTGTCGGTGGACCCCGCACCGTGCAGGCTCAGGATGGTGGATTAGAGACTGAGCAAATTGGTTTATTGACAAAGAATGAGGCGTCGGTTGGGACGAGTTTTAGCCCGTCCCCTGTTTTACAGGAACTTACTTGCCAGTTTGTAAACCTGCTCAATACGCCTGTTGGCAGTGTCCCATTGCTGCAATTCGATTCTCACCAGCTCCGGGTGCTTTCTGCTTATGTCACGTAACGCATTCCCGACAGATCTCCGCACGTATTCACTTTCATCATTCCGAAGCTGGCTCAACAACTGAATAGCCACTTCTGGATGTTCACGAAAGTAAGGCCGTGCTGTCCAGATCCTCAGCCCTTCTGTGACTGCTCGTCGCACGTTGGGTGAGGGGTCTGCCAACCATTCCCTGATGACGGGGAGTGCCTGTTCATAGCCACTATCAGCGCAATACCTGTCGAAGGCCTTTGCCAGAATCTCTTGCACATGCCAGTCTCTATCCTGACTGACATGCTGCTTCAGAAACTCGAGGCTCTGGTTTGAACTGGCTGCCAATCGGCCCAAGATGAAAGTTGCCAGCATGCGGGCCTGATATATCTGCGAAGCGAACAGCTTCTGGGCGATGCGAAAGCCCTCTTCGGCAGACTGCCCCTCTATTACTTCATCTGCCGCCTGCTGAATGTCGGAAAAGCCGTGTTGTGTTTTTTGGACCCGCTGAATGAGTTTCTCTATCGCATCCATGGGGTTTGCTTTGGTTCGAGCCATGACTGGCTCGCATCGTTCGCGTAAATGAGAAAGCAAGTCCGGGTTGCAGATATAGCACGATCTACTTATGCAGCCTGACATGAAGTATATCCCAGCCTTGAACCACCGTCCAGCCGTTCTCAAGGTGGAATTGTACGTATGTGCACCCCTCACCCCCGGTCCCTCTCCCCTTTGAGAGATGAGGGTTGTGCTGGCATATGCCCTCTCCTGCCTCAGGGGCAGGCTTTGCTGTGCGCTTTCTCACAGTGAGCATAAACCCTGCCCCGGTTTACGGAGACGAAGCGCGGGTGTGCGGCCCGCATATCTGGCACTGTGGATTTAACCTTCGCACTACGGCCGTGCCGTCCGCCCGCGCTCTCGGCTGAGCAGGGCCTGTCCTTTGGCCTTGCCCAGAGGGGCCAACCCCAATTATTGGTGGAAGCTTAAAGAGATTACCTGGTGATTACCCACATCTCTGAAACGCCTCATGAGGGAAGGGACAGACGAGGAGCCAAGTGAGAGCAGCGACTGCTTGCCAGA
>DAOTTC010000165.1:0-21394 GCA_034437815.1 Chloroflexia bacterium
GCATCTTGTTGCCTTTGCTATTCTGATGGGTGCTCGCTATGTTGAGCTTGCACGCCTACTTGCTCAAAGTTCATAACACGCTCTAGAGCGCAGGTGCGAAGCACGACGCGTCTGCTGCTTCGTGGAAGCATCCGGTACAGGGCCGATGTTGCTGCAATAATAGTGCCACTGTTGCGGGCGGTGCAGGCTCCTGACCCATGGAGAGGCGATTGCGAAGGACCATCGAGCATCTTCGTACCCTCTGGGTGCCCACCACACAGGGGCTTCATTCAGCCTTCTGCCAACCCCGATCTGGACGGAAGATCCCACCCCCGACCTGCGCGAGCTCGTGAGCGCTTTTGTCGTATAATGGATAGGGAATGGGCCGCGCGGTCACGGTAGTGGCCTCTGAGCCGCCGGCAAGGAGGGTTGATGAGCGCACCATCGCACCTAAATAAGTTCTCACTTGATCACCGTCCAGCGCATCTGGCCAACGGCACACCTGTGGGCAGGTTGATCAACGTAGTCAAAGCTTACCCCATGGGCAATCGGCAGTACATAGCCCTGCGGGGCATCAACCTCGATCTGTACGCCGGGGAGTTCACTGCCATCGTGGGGCCTTCGGGCAGCGGTAAATCCACGATCCTCAACATGATAACCGGCATAGACCGGCCCACCGACGGTCAGGTGATTGTAGCTGGCATGCCCATCCATCTGATGAGCGAGGACGAGCTGGCCCGCTGGCGGGGGGCTAATGTGGGTATCGTGTTCCAGTTCTTCCAGCTTCTGCCCACCCTCACCGCGCTGGAAAACGTCATGCTGCCGATGGACTTCCTAGACAGCTACCCCACCACACGCCGCCGGCGCGCGCAGGCCCTGCTCGATCGGGTGGGCCTTGGGAGCAAAGCCAACCACCTGCCCTTGGAGCTTTCGGGCGGGGAGCAGCAGCGTGTGGCCATAGCGCGCGCCCTCGCCAACGACCCGCCCATCATCATAGCCGACGAACCGACCGGCAATCTGGATACAACCACTGGCGATCAGGTGATGTCGCTGCTCGCCGCCCTGAGCCTCAAGGGCAAGTCGGTGATCTTTGTGACCCATGATCCCAAGTTGGCGGCTCGTGCCCGGCGCATTGTACACGTTCAGGATGGGCGCATCGTGGCGGACGAATGGACACGCTAGCGTCTGCAACCGGGGAAGCAAAAATAGGGTACGGTAGATGCCAAGCTTTCAACCGTACCCTATTCCCAAGTTGCTCTTGGCGTCTCGGCTCGGCTAACGCGGTCGCACCGCGGCGGTGAAGCGCGAGGCCCAGTAGGCCGTGTACATCGAGCTTATGCGCACGCCCGTGCGCTCGTTCTCAGCGTGGATGAACTTGCCGTTGCCGATGTAGATGCCGGCGTGCGACAGGCCCCGCTTGTAGGTATTCGACCAGAACAGCAGGTCGCCCGGTTGCAGGTCTTTGGTGCTGATGCGTTGCCCACTGTTGAGCTGAGCGTACATACTGCGTCCCACGTTCAAGCCCGATATCTTCATGACGTAGTACACGAACCCGCTGCAATCGAAGCCCGCCGGTGAAGTGCCGCCGAAGCGGTAGCGATAGCCCACGAACTTGAGGGCGTTGCTCACGATGATGGCTCCCCTGTTGGATGGTGCGGGCTGCTCGGCCCCGCGCGGCGTGCCGGAGCGCAGTTCGGCCGCCTGCTGAGCCTGAGGGGCAGGCTGCGGTTGTGCCTGTGCTTGGGTTTGGGTCTGAGTCTGGGGCTGGGTCTCGCGGGCGGCGGGCTTGTTCGACTGAGCCTCCTGCTCGGGCTGCGGCGCCTGTGACTGCGCGAGGTACTGGCCCATCACCCAACCGGTGATGCCATTGGCCGACACCTGATACCACACGATACCCTCGCGGTCGGTGACCGGCCCCTGCTTCACCAACACCACGCTATCGGGTGCGAGGGTAGTCAGCACCGTACCACCGCGGCTGGCCGCCGAGCGCACGCGCAGTCGGTCGCCATCGGTGTTAGACACTTTCGCGTATCCGGCTATCGGTGTCATGGCGGCCTGTTTGTTCGGCTCGCCAGCCGTCTCCTGCCTGCTTTGGTCCGAGCTTGAACCTATGCCGGACAGGAACTGACCCATCATCCAACCCGTGCCGCGTGGCGCCTGCACCTTATACCACACGATGCCTTTGCTGTCCTTCACCGGCCCGGCCAGCACGATGACTACTTGCCCCTCATAGGCCTCAGATATCTGCCTGTGCTCGGTGCCCGCCCCGGCCCGCACCCTGATGGTGTCGCCGTCGGTGTTGGTAACCCGCGCCTTGCCACCTACCACGATGCCCGCCGCGTAAGTGGTCTGCGTCGGCATGAAAATCGAGGAGAAGAGAATAGTGAAGCACAGGGCCAATGCGCCCATTGTGCGTACCTTTATACGTGTGTTTGTGCGTGCTGCTTGCCCGTTGACCGTGTTCGCGTTCATGCGTGTGTTTGTGTTCAACTTGACCTCCAGAGTAAGAGTATGGTGTTGCGTGCGAAGTGACCGGAGGGTGCTCGTGTGCACCCGCGAACGGCTCTTGATGGCTCTGCTCTGCTCTGCTCTGCACCCACTCCGTCTGTCCACCGATTGCCAGCAGAGGGCCTTATGTTGGTGCGCGGGTGGGTGCTTTCCTCCTTCTGATGCGTCTTGCTGCGTGTGCGGCGGGTGGAGGGGCACTAGACGAGAATGGCCGGGCAGCCGAGGCAAGCGACGATGTCGCCGGGGAAGGATATGCGAGCGATGGGGGCATAACCAACGCTGGAGCGTGGGTTTGAAGGGTTCCCTGTGCGTGGGGCGTTGCAGGGATTGAGGTGCAACGTGCTCAGGCGCCGGTTGCTGCGGCCCAGACTGCGGCGCAGTGCGAAAGCCACCAGCATATACAGAGCGCACCGCAGGCCGCAGCTCAGGCGTGGAGAGAGGGGGTTATCTGGACTTCCAACCCGGTATGTCAGCCCGCCGACTGCCAACAGCAGGAAGAGGCGTCGCAAGTCTTGCGCTGTCATCATGTACACCTCAAAACAGCGCCTGACATTGAGTCAGGTGCGCCTCAAGTTACCACAGCGCAGTCGAGCGAGTCAACGGTTGAGGTACGTAATAAAGCGTATCTTTCGCTAGTACATGTTTCTGATTCCGTACCGGTACCACCGGTAGCACTAGTTCTCCGTAGAAAATCTATGAATTGGAATGAGAAGAAGCGGGGCCGGGGACACCTCCGCACCCACAGGGTACCCGCCGGCAGGGGAGTGCCCATGCACCCTCACTATCAGAAGGCAATGCATGGAAGGTATGGAGTGCAATAAATGGGGCCACGTCCCACGCTTGATAGGCGGAACGCGGCCCTGATTCAGCTTACCGAAATCTATTCGGTATCAGGTCGGGCGGGCCAGATCAGCTGGGCGTGCTGATCTCGCCGTCGGAGGTTGGACCACCGCTGTAGGTACCGGTAGAGGTGTAGCCACCTTCTGACCCGGTCTCCTCGGTTTCGTAGCGGAAGGCTTCTTCACCGTAGTCTTCGTACTCGGCCTCCTCACCCCGGCGCAGCAGGAAGTACGCCGCCGCTCCAATGGCGCCCGCCACGATCAGCAGGGGCAAGGGCAGGCCGCCCTTCCTCTTGCCGTCAACCGCCTCGACCTTCTCGCGGGACACTTCGAGCTTGGTCTCGAGGGTCTCGGCGCGCTCCTTCGCAGCCTGCTCGTCGTACCAGCGCATCTCATCCTGCTTGGCTTCTAGGTTCTTGCGGATGATGGAGAGGGTTTTGGCGTCGTCTATGTCGTCTATGTGGTCGATATAGCGCTTGATGCCGCGCTCGGCGCCGATGCGCATACCTTCGATGCTGGTCTCCTCTCGCATGCCGGTGAGCCTACCCCACAGGCTGGCCTGCCCCTTGCCGGTGCCCACTTCGTAGGGCAGAGGTTCGCCGCCGAGTTCTTCGAGGCGATCGTTCAGGCGCTGGGCCTGCTTCATATGTTCATCGCGGAATTTGCGGTACTGCTTGCGCAGCTTGCTGTCCTGTACCTGTTCGAGGGCCGCATCCAACGCGGCCACCGCCATGTACTCGGTCTTGATCAATTCCTCAAGGGCCTTGAGCGTACGTTTGCTTGCCATCTTTGGTGCCTCCTACATACATATGTTTGTCGTGCGCCATTGTGAGTCGCAAGCCCTGTGGCACTGTCGCGCCCGCGTGCTTGCGTGCTACTTTCACCGTTCGTGCCGCCGCGTTATCCGGTTGCAGCGTACCTGTTGGTGCTTGCGTGGGCAAGCACACCTTCCACCGCCCCTACCGCCGCGCCATCTCGGGAACAGCCTTACCCACAGGCTAGCAAGAACGGTGCCATTATAGTCATAGTATACTCGCAGGTCATGGGTGCGTCTTATCTCCTGATTGTGCGATAGCGGCCAGCACCCGCTCCGGGGTCATGGGCTGTCCGCTGAGCCACCCACCCCACCCGCCGCTGTGGAGCCGGACGGGCCGTCCGCAGGCGCGTCTTTTGTGGCCCCTCCGCCCGAAGCCCCCGCCCCAATCGCGCCCCATACCCCCGGCAAGGAGCAATCCCACCGGCCCGCTGATCTCGCCCGGCCCCTCTCAGCCGGCCCCTGCCCTCGAACTTCTGCCCAACGAGAGCCTGCTGTACCAGCTCGGCGAGCTGTACCTGACCAACAAAAGAGTGATCCTGCTGGGGCATGGCGGAGTACGCTCGGCCTTTGTGCGCTATATTGATGCCGCAGACACGCGCACCGACAGGGCTTCACTGCTGAATCTGATAACGGGCCTGCTATTTCTCGCGGTCTCGGCAACGCTGTTGTTTACGATGCTTTCGGTGCAGGGCACGCAGACCCCTGTGCTGGGACCGTATGGGCCGCCGGTACTGGGCACTGTGGCCCTGATACTGGGGCTGTTCCTGCTGGGGCGCTATTTTCTGTGGGTCAGGCGCACCCTGTTCGTGTCGGTCGAGGCCACCCGATAATAGAACTGAGTGTATCCAACTGGGAGTCGCGCATCCCGGCGGACATGGATGCGTTCGTCAACCAAATGTATCAGACGCAGATCGCCTTTCTTCAGCAAACTCTCAGCTAACCTTCAGCCAGCCTTCGGGTCCCCGGTATATACTTTGCACTGGATGGGATGCCGGGTTGGGCGCTTGCTCAGAGCCGGCCCATAAATACAGCTAAGCTTATAACCCATATAAATCAGGAGGAAAATTGATGTTCAACAGACTACGGATGGCGACCCGGGGAATAGTGACAGCCTTGCTGATGGCAACCATGGTGGCAACTCTGATGGGCCTGTTCGCCGGTGAGGTAGCGGCGAGTCCCACGCAACAGACTCAAGATGATCTCGACCACCTGCGAGGACTTTCAGGCCAGCAGTTCGAGATCGAGTGGATGAGCATGATGATAGAGCACCATCAGGGCGCCGTAGGGATGGCGCAGCTGGCCGAGACGCGAGCAAAGCATCAGGAGATCAAGACGGTCGCACAGAACATCATCCGCGACCAGAACCGAGAGATTGGCGAGATGACCGCGTGGCTCAAGCAGTGGTACAACGTCGACCCGATGTCCGGCATGATGCACGGGGGCGGCATGATGGCAGGCATGGATATGAGCATGCTCCAGAGCATGTCGGGTGACGACTTCGACAGGGCATTCCTCATGATGATGCACGAGCACCATCGCGGGGCCATCGCCATGGCCGAGCTGGTGCCCGACCGCGCCACCCATCAGGAGCTCAAGACGCTCGCCCAGAACATCATCACCAGTCAGGAAGCCGAGGTCATGCAGTTCAGGAGGTGGGCTATGTCATGGTATAACCTCGATCTGATGCAGTCGATGGGAGGCACACCTCCCATCGGTATGCCGCGCACAGGCGGGTCTGAAGGCACCCCATTGCCTGCGGCCCTGCTCCTGAGTATAGCTGCTCTCATGGCGGCCTGCGGGGTGTGGATGCGCAGGAGAGCCACCTCATAGGCTGGCGGCACAGGGTGCCGAAGAGTGCGGATAAAACAATAACCAAGAAATAGAAGCGTCAGACGGAGGTAGCAACATGCGTGAGACCATGATGGCTAAAGACCCGGTGTGCGGGATGGATGTTGACCCCGACCATGCAGCCGATCAGAGCGAGTATAACGGCCAAACCTACTACTTCTGCTCCAAGGGGTGTAAGGCCGCCTTCGATAAGAACCCCGAGAAATATCTGACCAAGTCCGCGGGGCAGCAAGGGCACGGAGGCGGCCACCACTGAGGAAGTGCTCTGTCTTCTCGGGTGCCCTAAGGCAATCAGATACAGTTGAATAGATCAGAATCCGGAGGCCGGGCAGTCTATGTTGCCCGGCTTCCTCTGCGTACACGGTTCGCAGCTTGCCGAGCAGGCGATCTTTTTCAGCTAACACTCAACATCTTCTCAGGTGTCGTTCAGCCGCGGGCGCTACACTTAGCATGGGCAGCCAGTAGTGCCCCACTCGGAGGCTGAATATGATTGACCACAATGTCCAAAGGCCTGTGCCGCGAGAGGTGATCCCACGCGGGCAACTCATTATTATCGCGCTCGCCATGCTGTCTCTCATTGGCATCATGGCGTTCATTGCTTTCAACTCGCTGCCTCAGGGCTCTGTTGCTAAGCCGGCATCGAACGTCGTTTCGTCGCGGCTCGCAAGCGCACCTGAACAGGTAAACGTCGGTGGAAACGTCACGGTGCGGGTGATCTGGCCGGGGCCCGAGGCAGGACTCACTTTCTCAGTGGTCATGGATACCCACTCAGTTGATCTCGACTCCTACGACCTGAGTCGGATGGTAGTACTGCACACTAACGACGGCCGTGAGAGCGCCGTGCTCAAGTGGGATGCGCCCAAGGGAGGCCACCACCGCAGAGGTACGTTGACCTTCAGCGAAGTCGCCCTCGATGGTAAACCTCTCATTGGGGCAGACACCAAGTTCATCGAGCTTGTGATCTATGACCTGTCCGGCGTGGCCGCAAGGAGCTTCACTTGGCAACTCAAATAACCACCGCAGCAGATACAGAGATAACTACAGACAGAGCCACCGGGGCAGCGCCCGCGACAGTGGCTACGGCAGCCGCCCCGGTGGCGGCGCACAGGACTGTCCCGGAGCCAGCGCGAAAGCCTGCTGGCCCCATGCCACGCTCGTTCGTCTTCGGTCTATTTGCTTCGAGCGGCCTGCTCCTCTTCTACTTGGGCACGGTAACCCTGCTGCAAGACTGGGGGCACGCTCTGGCGCAACTTGGCGAGGACTGGCCTTTCATCGCAGTGTTGGTCGCTGGCTTCGGGGTGCAGGTGGGCCTGCTCACATATATCAGGGCTTCAGCCGCGCACGCTCGAAAAGCGGGCGTAGCTGCCAGCACAGGTGCCAGCGGTATAGCGATGCTCGCTTGCTGCGCCCACCACCTGACAGATGTCTTGCCTGTGCTGGGCCTTTCGGCCGCAGCTACGTTGCTGGGCGCATACAGGACGCCCCTGCTGTGGCTGAGCGTGGTGGTGAACTTAGGTGGGGTGGTCTACCTCGTGAGGCAGTTGCGGAAGGTGACCCGTTTGCCTCATAGCTGTACAACTACGGTCAGGAAGGTGCGTCTGTGAAGGCCCGAAGCTACTGGAAAGGGCACTATATACTCGAAGCCGACCCGGACGAGATCGAAAGCCATATCTATCCGACATCACGCCCCCGATGTCCACCCCTCCGCCTGCCTTCTAAAGGCGGGCGCAAAGACAAGGGGGAGCGCATCACACCGGCGCTGGTACTCCGAGAGCTACGTGCCCACAACTTCGCAGTTCTTTCCACGGTCAATGAGGAAGGGGCCCCCGACTCCGCCGGGGTCAACTACGGCGTATCACCGCCCGGGCGCGAGCTTGCGCTTTACGTGATGACGCGCAGGCACCTCAAAAAGGCGCGCAACATAGCCCGCAACCCTCGCGTGTCGCTGGTGGTCCCGCTCCAGCGTCGGGTGCTGCAATTCGTCCCCCCTGCGACGATCCAACTGTGCGGGAGGGCCGAGATACTCGATTGGACCGACCCGGAGGCTACAGAGGTCTTCCGACGCTTCTGGATAGGCAGGCGCATTCTGGCCGCTTACAACGAAGCCCGTAGCCGCGGAGAGACGCGGGTCTGTTTCCTCAGAATCGTTCCTGACCCGGTGATCCGCACTTACGCTGTTGGATACAGGGTCTGGGAGCTTGCAGGGAGGATGGGGCAGGCCTCGGCCACGATCCGCATCCCGTCCGATAACAGGGATTTCAACAACTTACAGGCCCCAGCCTCTGGGCCGCACGACCATCTCATATGGGTGGTAAGCGGCTCCTACGAGGCGGGTATCTTTACAAACAAGGAACAGGAGAAATAAATGACCATAACAGACTCATCTGGCAAGAGACGCATCGTCATGCTTTTCACTATCGCGGTAGGACTCATGGCCCTGATTGCGCTGCCCGTGGCCGCATGGAACATGGGGCGGGCCAGCCGTGTTAGCGAGATAAGCCGGGCTGCTGCTTCCACTGAGGCCGAGTTTCCGAGCTACGACCTTGGGCCCGCGACGCGCAAGCCTGCGCCCACGGGAAAAGTGCGCGAGTTCAACCTCGTGGCCAAGGAAGCCCGGATCGAGATCGCCCCCGGCGTGACCGTGAATGCTATCACTTACAACGGTCAGGTGCCGGGCCCACTGATCCGCGTCACCGAGGGAGATACGGTGCGTGTAACGTTCAAGAACGAGCTCGGTGAGGCCACATCCATCCACTGGCACGGCCTGCACGTCCCCAATTCGATGGACGGCGTTCCTCCCATGACCCAGAGGGAAATAGGGCCGGGGCAGTCATATACCTACGAGTTCACAGCTTCCCACGCCGGCACCTTCATGTATCACTCGCACCAAAACGCAGTGGAGCAGATTGACCGCGGCCTGTACGGTCCGTTGATTATAGACCCCAAGGTCCCACCTGCGGTCAGATTCGACAAAGAATTTACGATGATGCTTTCGGCGTGGAACACTCTCAACCCTGTCGACATGCAGAGCATGCCGGGCATGCCCTCCGAGCACCATATGATGGGAGACGGCCAACCGATGGAGGGACACTCTCAGGATATGGGGGTGGTCGGTGCTTCTGGCGACATGGACAAGATGATGGAGGGCATGATGGGCACGGGCACGAGTGGTACCCCGGAGGCTGGTAACAGCTCGGAAACAGGAACCAGCGGGACCCCGGGCAGCATGGGCAGCATGATGGAGATGATGTACAACTACTTCACCATCAACGGCAAAGCCTTCCCTGCGAACGAAGCGTGGAAGGTCAAGGAAGGTGACCTTGTGCGCGTGCGTATCATGAACATCTCCAACCTGACCCACCCTATGCACCTGCACGGCCACGACTTCACTGTGGTGGCCAAGGACGGCGAACCGATCCGCCCTGAGGTCCAGCAGACGATGAATACTCTCTCCGTGGACGCCGGCGAGACTTATGACATCGTCTTCAGGGCCGATAATCCCGGCTTCTGGATGTTCCACTGCCACGAGCTGCATCACACCGAGAACGACGGGGTCGAGCCGGGGGGTTTGATACAGGTGATCGAGTACGAAGGCTTCAGCCCGCCCCGGTCGGAGGGCAAACCCCAACCTACTGCTATTGCTACTGCCACCCCTGCCGGTGCTCCCGGCGGCAGCGAAGGCATGGTCACGGGCGCCATCTGGGTCGCCAACGAGCATGGCAACAGCCTGAGCGTGATAGACGCCTCAACTAACCGGATGGTGGCGACCCTCACCGGCATCGAGGGCCCGCACAACGTGCAGGTCGCACCCGACGGCAAGAGCATATGGGCGGTGAGCGGTCACAGCAACTTGGTCATAAAAGTGGACCCTCAGACTTATCGCTTGGTGGGAACAGCTCCCACCGGCAAGGAGCCTGCCCATGTAGTGCTCACCCCTGACGGCAAGACTGCGTACATCACGAACGGCGCTGATGGCACCGTAACCGTAATTGATGCGGTTACGCTGAAGGTGGTGAAGACGATCAGGGTCGGGCAGTACCCTCACGGGCTGCGCCCCAACCCCGATGGGAAGTGGCTGTACGTAGCCAACGTTAAGAGCAACAGCCTGAGCGTGATCGACACTTCTACAAACGAGAAGGTGGCGGACATAGAGGTGGGCTCCAAACCGGTGCAAGTAGGGTTCTCTCCTGACGGCAAGTACGTATACTTCTCTCTCAACGGTGAAGACGCCGTTGGCAGGGTGGAGGTCGCCACTCGCAGGATGCTCGGTAAGGTGAGTGTGGGCGATGGGCCGGTGCAGGTGTATGTTACGCCCGATGGCAAATACATCCTCGCAGCAAATCAGGGCACTGAAGAGAAACCTTCTACAACAGTGTCCGTCATCGATGCCCGGACATTCACCGTCACAAAGACGATAGAGACAGGGAGAGGAGCGCACGGAGTGGTGATTGAGCCTGCGGGCAGGTATGCGTACGTGACAAACCTGTACGCCGATGATGTGGCGGTGCTTGACCTGACCCAGTTGAGGTTGGTGGCAACCGTTGCGGTGGGCGATGCCCCTAATGGTATCAGTATATCGCCGCTGGCCCCCGCGACCCCTCCATCCCCCGAGATCAGGCTGGACCTGCCTCAGGGCGGGGGCATGGACGACCATAACGACGGCGGCAAAGATATGCATCCATGACAGAGCCTGACGAGCCTGACATAGCCATGAGGGCGCGAGATTGAGCTGACAACGCCTGAGAGGCGGAGAGGCGCCCTCACATCGGCAGCGAAGCGAGTAGCTCGGTTGCGTGTCGGTTACGTGTCGGCAAGGCATCACCAAGCTACTCGCTCTCGTTCGGAGGACTCGGCATGCAGTGCAACCAAGCAAGCACACCAAAGGTATAGAGGCATAGAGGTATAAAAGGTATAATAGGATGAGCGGGTTGATGGGAATTGAAGTGACACGGGCCGGAGCAAGATCAGCAGACTCGCAAGGAGTAGCAGGCGTAACAGGAATGAGAGGGGTACGATCTGTATGCAGCGTATATTAGTGGTGGACGATGACCAGTCGGTGACGAGTGTGCTGAAACGTGGGTTAACATACGAGGGTTTCATAGTCGAAACCGCGTCCTCAGGCTTCGAGGCGCTGGCGAGTGCCAGAGAGCGCTATCCCGACCTTGTTATTCTCGACATCATGCTGCCGGGCATGGATGGCTTGGAGGTGCTCCGCCGCATGCGGTCCGCCGACCCCCAGCTTCCCATTCTGATGCTGACGGCCAAAGATACGCCCGCGGATCAAGTGGAGGGGTTGCAGAGAGGGGCGGACGATTACGTCGTGAAGCCCTTCACCTTCGAAGTCCTGCTGGCGCGCGTGCAGGCCCTCCTGCGGCGCAGGGAGGCCGAGCGTCCCCCGGTGCTGCGCTTCGGAGACCTCAGTTTGGACACGGGCACGCGACAGGCCCAGCGCGGCACGCGAGAGATAACCCTCACCAGCACCGAGTTCGACATATTGCGCCAGTTCTTGGAGCACCCCCGGCAGGTGCTTTCCAAAGAGTTCTTGATGGACCGGGTGTGGGGCTACGACTTCGGCGGCAATGACAATATCGTCGAGGTCTACATCAAGCAACTCCGCCAGAAACTGGAAGCAGGCGGTGAGAGCCGGCTGATCCACACCCTCCGCGGCACCGGCTACATTTTGAAAGAAAGCTAAAGCAAAGCCAAAGCAAAGCAAGAGGGGCAGAGGAGAAGGTTTTGTCGCTTCGGCTGAGGCTGGCGCTCTGGTATGGCGCGCTCACGGGGTTGGTGGTGCTCGTGGTGAGCATTTTCACCTACGCCGCACATACGCGCGGGCACTACGATGATGCTGACCATGCGCTACACACCACCACCGATCACATCATAGACGAATATCTGGCGCAGGGCATGGATCCGACTCGCGCTGCAGGCGTCTCCCTGCCCATTTCAGATAGCATCCCCCTCCGCATATATGACGCACAGGGCCGGATACTAGTCGAGTCGCCCCCGGCACGAGCGCTTCCGGCGCTGAACCCGCGTACCGTGCTGGACAGCCCTCCGCAGGCGCCGTTCGATCCTGTTGCGGGCCTATCTCCCCCGATAATGCCGATGGAGCGGGCCAACGGCAAGTTCGGCCTGATCACAGATGCAAGCGGCACACGCTGGCGCCTCTATGTAGTGCCGCTATCGGGAGTGGACCAGTATCTGGTGACCGCCTCCTCCCTCGCCCGGATCGACGCTTCAGTGGCCGCCTTCAGGACGCTGGTGGTGCTGCTCGCCCTCTCGGGTGCTGTCTTCGCGTTCGGCGCTGGATGGCTGCTCGCCCGAAGCGCGCTGCGACCGGTTACGGCCATGACCGACACGGCGCGCGCCATCGCTCACTCTCGCCGCCTCGACCGCAGAGTGCCCGCCACCACCCGAGGCGACGAATTGGGCCAACTGGCGAGCACCTTCAACGAGATGCTGGACAGCCTTCAGGGTGCATATAGTGCCCAGCAGCGCTTTGTAGCCGATGCATCGCACGAACTGCGCGCCCCGCTCACCGCGATACAGGGTAACTTGGAGCTGCTCGAGAGGCAGACTAATATGTCCCCCGAAGATCGCCACGAGGCCGTGAGCGAGGCCAAGCGCGAAGCCCACCGATTGGCTCGGCTGGTGGCCGACCTGCTGGCGCTGGCTCGCGCTGACGCCGGCGTGGCTCTGCGCAGCGAGGAAGTGGAGTTGGACCGGGTGCTGATCGACTCGGTCGCTGATGCTCGCCACCTTGCTCGGGGCCATAAGCTGGAGATTGGTCATCTCGAACCCGCTGTTGTGCACGGCGACCCCGACCGGCTGAAGCAGCTCATGCTCATCCTGCTGGACAACGCCATCAAGTACACCCCACCCGGCGGCCAGATCGTGGTCAGCCTACAGAAGAACAGTTCGAGTGTGGAGGTGGCAGTGCGCGACACCGGCATCGGCATCCCGAAAGAGGACCTGCCCCGCGTCTTCGACCGCTTCTACCGGGCCGACCCGGCCCGCACACGCGATCCGGGCGGTACGGGCCTTGGCCTCTCAATCGCCAAGTGGATAGCCGAGCAGCATGGCGGGGCGGTCACCCTCTCCAGCCAACCGGGTAAGGGCACGATTGCCACAGTCCAGTTGCCTCTAAAGGGCAGTCCGCTATCGTCACCTGACGCGGGCTAACGCGGGCAGCCCGGCGAAAGCCATTCGCACAATCCGGGGTTGCGGCGCCACCCTCTCTTTCTTCAGCGAACGCTCAGCTTTCGCTCAGCGCCTTTTCAGCCCGGACGGCTATACTGTGCCTGAGAAACGAGTTGACCACAACTGGTCGCGCTGTATCAGATTGCGGTCAGGGAGAGGAACAAAATGAGTTCAAAGGCACGATATGACGCTGCTCCTCAGCGCGCCAAGGCAAGCACCGGATCCGCCAACAAGGGACACGCCAAGGCTAGGGCGAATGCGCACAAAAGAGCCCGACAAAGGTATGCGCGGAGCCAGAGCTTGCCGTGGCTCAAGATAGTAATTGGCATAGTTGCCGTGCTGCTCGTCGCCATGTTTGGTTACAACTTCCTGACGACAGGCTATGGCAAGCTGTCTGTGCAGAACACCACCTACGCGTTCGGTGATGTACCGTTGAAAGGCGGCTACATCTACACAAAGTTCCCCATCACCGTGGAAGGCAACACCACGGTAACCGACATCACAAGCACCTGAACGTGCACCAAAGCTCGTCTGGTTCAGGCGAACACCACATCGGACTGGTTTGGCATGTCTCACGAGGCAGGGGCCCAGAAACCCAACATCAAACTGGTGAGTGGGCAACCGGCTTACTTGGAGGTAAGGATCGATCCGGCGGCGCACGGAGAGGCGGGGGTTGGACTCTGGACACGGGGGATTGCGATAACGACGGCCGGTGGGCAAAGGCTCGAGTTTGTCGTCACCGCGAACGTCATCCGCTAAATACGACGCGCTCAGGCTAAGAGCACAGACAGGCAATAACAGATCAGGTAATAGTGTAAGGACGGGTAAGAATTGGTTAGAACAGGTAAGGGTGGGCAGAAAGCATGGAAACATCATCAATTTCGGAGAGGGGAGCAGGCCCGGCCGCCGGACGCTTGACCGTAGCAGTAGATGGCCTCAATGCCGCACCCCGGCTGGCTGAGCGTGTCGCGCAAGCTCTGGAGGGCACACCGGGCGTGGTGTGCGTCTATATCAACCCGGATACCGAGATGGCTTACGTCGAGTACAGGCAATCGGAGGTCACACCGGGCAAGCTTCTCGCGGTCATCGAGGCCCAAGGGCTTGCGATCGGGGATGTAACGGTGACCCGGCTCACTGCGTCTAGAGATTTACCACATGAGCCGGCCCAGAGCTGGTACTCGCAACAGCCAGTTGCGCGAGCAGAACCAGAAGAGGTAGCGACCGACAGCCATGCTTGCTGTGGCTCGAGCGCTCCTGCCACCGGAGGTGCGCTCCCGGGCGTCAACGAAACCGTGCCGCAAAATCGCTTCCGGGCCAGCGGGATTCATGGGACGTGGCCTTTCAAGATCAGGCTCACCCTGTTCCTTGCGGCGGTCGTAGCGGTGCTCGGCCCGGCGGTCTGGCTGGTGCGCCCCATGCCGTCGAGCGCGGTGGGCGCGGATTACAGCGTAAACATGAGCATGAGTGGCTTCACACCGTCGAGCTTCAGCATACCAGCTGGCAAACCGGTGTCTATACAGCTTAACAACGTGGATAGCCCCTTCCACGGCGTGATCAACGGGGCGCTGCACCAGTTCGCAATTGACGACCTCGGGATAGATGTGCGGCTCGACGGTAAGCAATCCACCGTAATTAACTTACCCGCACTGGAGCCGGGCACTTACGAGTACTACTGCAACGTCTGTTGTGGGGGCAAGATCAATCCGTCCATGCGGGGCAAAATCATAGTCGAAGGTGGAGAAAACCGGGAAGGAGCATCGCAGAGATGAGCGGAGAGCAGCTTACCTTACCTGTAGTGATGGGGGCCGGGCTGGTTGACAGCCTGAACCCTTGCGCCTTCGCGCTCCTCATGGTCTTCATCGCCACCATGCTCGCCATGATACAGCGCCAGCCGGGGCAGGCAGGAGAGCGGCAGGCCAGACGATGGCTCGTAAGCCGTGGGGGCATCTACATTATCGCCATATTCTTGACCTATCTGGCACTTGGCCTCGGTTTGCTCGGAAGCCTGCAAGCAGCCAAGTTAGTGTCGAGCACGCACTTCGCCTCTCGGATCGCGGCCTTCTTCGCCCTCGGGTTGGGCCTCCTTGCGCTACAAGAGGTGCTCCTACCCGAATGGGGCACCCGTATGACGGCGCACGTGGACCACATGAAGCTCAAAGGCATGGTGCAGAAGCTCAGCTTCCCGGCGCTCTTCGGCGCAGGGATTCTTGTGGGGCTGTGTACAGTGCCCTGCGCCGGTTCGGTCTATCTGGGAGTGCTGGCGCTCCTTTCGTCACAGGGCACCTTCTTCGAGGGCTTCAGCTACCTCCTTATCTACAATCTGGTTTTCATACTGCCTCTGGCCCTCATCTTGGGGCTTGCCTCAAGTCCGCCGGTATACCGGCGATTGGCCCGGTGGCAGATGCAAAAGCGTGCAGTGCTCAAGTTGGCAACGAGCACTGCGGCAGTTGCTGTCGGGATGTTTACCCTTGCGATAGTCTAGCTCGCTTCGCCGTTCCGTTGGGAGTTATGGCCGGAGCCATACCTCCCTTTGTGCCCCCGGGTTTGGCTCGATCTTCAGCCAACGCTCAGCTTGCGCTCATGAAGGATTCAGCATCCGGTGCGATAATGTAGGCGTACACAGCAGTAAAAGCGCCAAAACAATATAAGCTCCTTCCTTGCAAGACAGCGACACTCCGTTATAAAGACGGGGGTCGCTGTCTTCATGGCTCACTGCTTGCTGGCGGCATATGTTGACGGCAGCTTAATGCGCTGACTTTGTGCCTGCATCGCCCGCCCTCAGCGGCCCCGGGCCTGCTTAACCACCTGCCGGACTGCATCGATTACCACGCGGGGATGGTCCAATTGGATATAGTGGCTGCTCCCCCGACCACGATCAACTGGCTATTCGTGCTCATCGCCGCCTGTCGATTCTGGAATTCGGCCACCGATGGTTGGTCTTTATGGTCTCATCGGCTGCCAACCCAATGTATTCTGCGGCGGTGGCATCCAGACCGCGCTGCCCCGTGGCGAACAGCGCGAGCTCCATGCGGGTCTGCTCCGACATTGCTGGCGTCCCAGACTGGCTCGCGCCGATGAGCCGGACGAGACCCACGCGGCGCAGCACCCCATATAGGCTCCACTCGCTCCCTGTCACCTGCGGCAAGGAGGTAGCCGACGCAGGGAGTGAGTCTGCGGACTCCCCGGTTGCGTAGACCAGCACCATCCCTGCGACCTGATCAGGGTACTTGATGGCGAACATGCGCACGTTCTTGCCACCGACAGAGTGGCCTACCAGCACGTAGGGGCCAAGAAGGCCTGAATTGGTGAGCAGGGTGTGCAACTCGCCAAGACCCTCAGGCGCAACGAAGCCAGCTTGCTGCGCGAGGCCCTCGACGATCTGCTCAAGAAGTACGCGGATAAGCACGAATCATGCTGAGCGCCCGGACGTGCCACGCCGCCGCACCGGCAGGCCTATCAAGCATACAGCCCACATACATGACGCCCAGCATAACGGCCAGAGGTGAAGCCTGAAACACCACCCGGTCCGCTGATGTGTTCAGGTGCCAGATGATATCGTGTGGCGTGGTGACGTACGCCGCTATCACCCCGGCGAAGTGTGCCACTATCATGAGCAGTATGGGCAGTGCCTTCAGCCACTGTCGCGGCGCAAACGCCAGCGCGCCTAGCCCGGCCAGCGGCAGAAGGTGCCAGAGCAGGCCAAGTTGGTGGGCATCCCACGTGTTGGAAAGCAAATATTGCATCACAAGGCCCGATCTGCTGTCCCAGTGCTGCATCAGACCTGTCGGCGTGGGGTTCATATCGCCTTTGATACCCCACACAACCCTCTGGATCTGCCACGGCACAATCATCAATCCCATAACCGGGACCGCCTGCCATACCACCGGTAACCCGGCGCGCCTGAAAACCACCAACCCCATCAGCAGGGCCAGCCCGGCCAGCGCCATCACCAGCCCTTCGTTCTTGGTGAACCCCGCCATCCCAAAAAACAGCGCCGACAGCCCTAATTCGTGCGTGGCAGGCCGCTCAAGCCACCTGTACATGAACAGCCCTGCGTATAAGAAGAACACGGCCAGCGGCAGTTCGGCATAACCTGTCAGCGGCCCGGCGGCATAAACCACCATAGCGGGCATGCACACCAGTACAACCAGCCCGCCCAGCCGGACCGGCCAGCCCGTCAGACCCTGAGTGCCCCAGTATAACCCGGCCACCGCCGCCCCGGCCAGCAGTGCCCACCACCCCCTGACCAGATCGGCGTTGTCGCCGGTCCAGTCGTATATTCGGGCCACCGTGATGGGCACCAGCAGGGGATAGTCTAGATGTGCATACATGGCATACTGACTGTCGGTAAAAAAGCCGTGCGGTATCGTGCCCCAGTGATGCAGTACCCGTCCCTTGAACACCCAATTGATGAGCGCATCCCAGCCGACCATGGGCATGCTGAGGGTCGTGCGAAGCATGCCCGCCGTCCACACCACTATCAGTGTACTCGCCACCAGCTCTGCCAGCAGGTTGAGCCGGCCCTGACGCGTGAGGGCTCTCCAGCCGCGTCCGGCCATGCGCGTGTGCGATAACACCTTCCACACCGGCACCCGCGGTTTGAGCCTCCGCAGCGCCAACAGCACAACCACCAACCACGGTAGCCCTATCGTTACAGCGTTCCATGGTAGCCCGGCCTGCACCAGCAGCAGTCGTTCAAGCGCCAGCGCACCGGTGCCCACCAGCCATGCCGTGGGCACCAGCAGTCCGACGGGCAGCTTCGACCATGAGAGGGCCGCCAGCAGCGCCCATCCAGCGAGCAGGGCAACCGCCTGAGACGCGAAAAACGCCATCATAGGGGTCAAGGTCAACGAGTGCTCCTGTTCACTATATAAAGGCACTCAGACCGCGCGCACCTGAGTTGGTCCAGCATGGGTGAATACTGCTCCAACCGTCCCCCGCTGACCGGCCCGTAATTCGCCACGCACCCGCCTGCCTGCGATGCCATGTCGTCTGGACCGAACGGCTGGTCAAGGCCGATGAACACCACCCGCCGGGGATACATGTAATAGACGGCAAGCTCGTAGGCGGCCCTTTCATCGCCCAGCAGAAGCAGGTCACGCCCAGCAGGGCACACTTCGCGTGCTTCGGCCATCAACTGGTAGAAGATGGGTAGCCGGGGGTTTACCCCGCTTACTCTCGTCCCCGTTCCTCCTCCCGCTCCCGCTCCCATTCCACCGTCGCCGGAGCTTGCCTGCTCAACCCGCTCCCGTGCGCCCTGCGCCACCGCTCCAATCAGCAGGTAAAAGGAGAAAAATACCCAAACAAGCAATATGCACGTTCCTGCTACGGCGCTCAACACGCGGTGGGGGTCGGTGCCCCGCAGCGCGCGGCCCGAACCGGCAACCGTGGCTTTAAGGCCGGTGGCGGGTAAAGGTGTGCTCATCTCCTGCGGTTTCATATGCACCCCGTGCTAAGCAGGAGGGGCTTGGGCAGGGCACAGCCCTCCCCGGCTTTCCCCTTTTCCCCAACATCTTGTATGAATATGCACTGGTGAGGAACCTATGAACCTATGTGCATCTGAAGCGATTATATGGGCTGTATTCAGCGGGGGGAACAGCGCAAAAGTACTGGAGGGGATAGCCAGATATGCCGGCCTGTAGGATATCGCCGGGATACAGCGCTGTCGGTGAACAGCTCAGTATTCGCGGTACCGGGGCAGGCGAGGGCCGGGGAGCACTATGGTTTTGCCCGCGTTGCCGTCTATATCTTCACCGTATATGTAGGCAAGCCTACCCTTTGCATGCTTTTGCAGGTCGCTGTAGGAACCGAGCATCACCAGATGAGCGTCGAACCCCCTGATGCGTGTGCCGTGCCTGCTGAGGTAATAGCGAAGTGTATCGCGGATGGCACCGCCGGAGTCGCCCCTGCCTTTGCCGTGGATCACCTCCAGAGCGCGCATTTCCTGCCGATCGCCCCTTATGCGGTTGGAGGCCAGCCTGTTGTAGCGGGCGACGAAGCGGTCCATGGCCTCGGCCAGAGTGTAGCCATGCAGGTCCAGCGTTTCGATCAGCACGGCATGCCCCCGCCCCCTCAACCTGTTCGGTTCTGAACGCTCTTCAGCAGATTGGAGGCGATCACGATGCGCTGTATCTGTGAGGTGCCTTCGTATATCTCTGTGATTTTAGCGTCGCGGAAGAAGCGCTCCACGGGGTACTCTTTGACGTAGCCATACCCGCCGTGGATCTGCACGGCGGCCCACGCGCTTTTCATCGCCAACTCCGAGGCGAACAGCTTGGCCATAGCGGCCTCTTTGCTCACCTTCAGCCCGCGGTCGCGCATGGTGGCCGCGCGGTAAAGGAGCAGGCGGGCAGCGCTGATGCCGGTCGCCATGTCGGCCAGCATGAATTGGATGGCCTGATGGTCGGCAATGGGCACGCCGAACTGCTCGCGTTGCAGGCTGTAGGCCGTGGCCTCGTCGAAACAGCGCCGGGCGATGCCCACACCCTGCGCGGCGATGCCGATGCGCCCACCGTCCAGCAGAGACATGGCTATCCTGAAGCCCTGTCCCTCTTCGCCCAGCAGGTGGTCAACGGGCAATTCAGCGTCCTCGAACACCAGCTGTGTGGTTTCCGAAGCGCGTATGCCCATCTTGTTCTCCAACTTGCCCACGCTCAAGCCGGGTATGCCCTTGGGCACGATGAAGGCCGAGATGTTGTTGTGCGGCCTGTCAGAATCGCCCGTGACCGCGAACAGGATGACCACCTCGGCGGACGCGCCCGAAGTGATCCACGTCTTGGTGCCGTTGATCACGTATACATCGCCCCGACGCACTGCACTGGTCCTGATGGCCGCGGGGTTGGACCCGGCATGGGCCTCGCTGAGCGCATACGCGCCCAGATATTCCCCCGACGCCAGCTTTGGCAGGTAGCGCCGCTTCTGCTGTTCGGTGCCATACATGGTGAGCGCCCCACACACCAGCGAGTTGTGCACCGATATGACCGTGCCCAGCGCGGGCACCACGCGGTTTATCTCCTCAAGCATGAGCACGTATGAGAGGGTGTCCGCGCCCACGCCACCGTACTCTTCGGGCACCAGCATGCCCGCGAAGCCCAGTTGCGCCATCCTGTCGAAGGCATGCCGCGGGAAGATGTCTTGCTCGTCCCACTCCTGCGCGTGCGGCTCAAGCTCTCGCCACGCAAACTCGCGGGCTGTGTCCCTTATAAGCTGTTGTTCCGGGGTCAGTTCGAGGTTCATAGTGTTCTTTCAAACCCCTGCCATCGCGCGACGGGCTTCCTTGAGTATCTCGCGGGCGATCACCAGCCGCTGTATCTCGCTGGTGCCCTCGCCTATCTCGGTGAGGCGCACATCTCGGTAGTATCGCTCCACTTGCGCTTCGGTGATGTAGCCGAAGCCGCCGTGTATCTGGATGGCCTTGTGGCACACGTCCTCGCCTACCTCCGAGGCGAACAGCTTGGCCATAGCCGCCTCTTTGATGTAAGGCTTGCCCCGGTCTTTGAGCCACGCAGCCTGATACACCAGCAGGCGGGCCGCCTCCAGCTTCATCGCCATGTCGGCCAGCATGAACTGCACAGCCTGAAAGTCCGAGATAGGCCGCCCGAACTGGATGCGCTCGTTGCTGTAGCGCAGGGCCGCGTCGAAGGCCGCCTGACCGAGGCCCACTGCCATCGCGCCAATGGAGATGCGCCCCCCGTCCAATACCTGAAGGAATTGTTTAAACCCCTCGCCCGGCGTGCCCAGTATGTGGTCGTCGGGCACGCGCACGTTCTCGAAGAACACTGGCGAGGTTATTGACGAGCGCAGGCCCATCTTGTCCTCGTCCTTGCCGAAGCTCAGCCCTTCGGTGGGGTTCTCGATGATGAAGTTGGTGATGCCGTCGGTGCGGGGTGCGTCGGGGTCGGTCTTGGCGGTGATCACCATCACACCGGCGATACGCCCCGAAGTCATATACAGTTTGGAGCCGTTGATCACCCAGTGACCGTTTTGCCTGTAGGCGCTGGTTTTGGTGCTGCCCGCGTCCGAGCCGGCCTGTGGTTCGGTCAACCCGAACGCCCCCAGCATCTTGCCGCTGGCTAGGGGTACCAGATACTTCTGCTTCTGCTGTTCGGTGCCGAACATGTAGAAGGGCGCGCAACCCAGCGAAGTGTGCGCGGCCAGCGTCAGCCCCAGCGAGCCGTCGGCCCTCGATATCTCCTCTACG
>DAOTTC010000166.1:0-45526 GCA_034437815.1 Chloroflexia bacterium
GTCACTCACATCGCTGGGGTATGCTTTTCTGTTCATACCCCAATTTTATCAACTTCAACCCTCAAAGTTCATAACACGCTCTAGAGACCGAGTTCCGATGTATATAGAACTCGGTCTCTTGTTGGCCGCGGTTTGCTGTCTTCTTATTGAGCGTCAAGCACTAGCACGCCGATATGGAAGTGTCTCCACTTCTCCCTCGCAATTTATAGCCTTTCTATGGTGGATTGGTATAACGTAAGCGATAAGACATGCAAGCCTGCTCGATATTGACATCGAGCAGGCTTGTTCTCTTTGTCGGGTGGTGGTAAGTTTACGGCCGGCGCATCTATTCTTTTGTGGTGCGGGCTTCCTTCAGCGTGTGGTTGCTGATCACCAGACGCTGAATTTCGGAAGTGCCCTCGTAGATTTCGGTTATGCGTGCGTCCCGGTACAGCCGCTCCACCGGAAAGTCGCGCAGGTAGCCGTACCCGCCATGTATCTGCACCGCCATGTGCGCCGCTCTGGTGGCGGTTTCGGAAGCGTGCAGTTTAGCCATGGCGGCCTCTTTAGTGTATCGAACCCCCTGATCCTTCAACCATGCGGCGTGGTATGTGAGCAGTCGGGATGCCTGCACCTCCATCGCCATGTCCGCTATCATAAACTGGATGGCCTCGATCTCGGCCAGAGGCTTGCCGAATGCGTAACGCTCATGGGCGTATTTGGTGGAAGCGTCAATGCATGCCTGTGCTATACCCACGGCCTGCGCGGCGATGCCGATACGCCCCCCGTCCAGCGTCATCATCGCTATCTTGAAGCCGTCCCCAACCTGCCCCAGTACATTGGATTTGGGCACGCGGCAATTCTCGAAGTGTAATTCGGTGGTGTTCGAGCCTCGAATGCCCAACTTCTTCTCTTCGGCACCCACCACGAAGCCCGGTGTGTCAGCCTCTACGATGAAGCACGTCACCCCTTTGTGCTTAAGCTCCCGATTAGTTTGTGCGAAAACGAGTGCCACTTTGGACACCCCACCGTTGGAGATGAAAATCTTGGAACCATTGAGCACGTAAGCATCGCCGTCCTCGGTTGCGGTGGTAGCCATGGAAGCCGGGTCAGAGCCAGCGGCGGGTTCGCTCAGGGCGAAGCAACCCAGAATCTCCCCACGGGCCAATGGGACGAGATACTTGCGCTTCTGCTCTTGCGTGCCGAAGTAGTCCAGCGGCCAGCACACCAGCGAGTTCTGCACGGTCATGGTGACCGATGTAGAGGCGCAAGCCCGGCTGACCTCTTCCATGGCGATGACATAAGAGATGGTGTCAAGCCCGGCTCCCCCGTACTCTTCAGGCACCATCATGCCCAGAAAGCCCATCTCGGCCAGCTTCTTCACCTGCGGCCATGTGAACTCTTCCTTCTCGTCGTATTCGGCGGCCAGAGGGGCCAGTTGTTCATCGGCGAACTCTTTGGCCGTCTGCCTGACGATGCGTTGCTCTTCGGTCAGCGCGAACTCCATAATCGTCCTCTCCTGAGCCGTCAATATCTATAGAAGCCCTCGCCGGTCTTACGGCCCAGCTTGCCGGCCTGCACCATTTTGACCAGCAGGGGGCATGGCCTGTATTTAGGGTCTTTGAAGCCATCGTAAAGCACGTTGAGGATATCGAGGCATACGTCGAGGCCGATGAAATCGGCCAGCGTAAGCGGGCCCATTGGGTGGTTCATGCCCAGTTTCATGACGGTGTCTATGTCCTCTCTGGAGGCGATACCCTCGTGCAGGACAAAGATGGCCTCGTTTATCATGGGCATCAAGATGCGATTGGAGACGAAGCCGGGGTAATCCTTGACCTCGACCGGTGTCTTACCCAGCCGCTCGGCCAGCTCGCGCACGGTGTTGTAGGTATCGTCGCCGGTAGCCACTCCTCTGATGATCTCAACGAGCGCCATCAGGGGCACCGGGTTGAAAAAGTGCATGCCGATGAAGCGGTCGGGTCTGCCGGTGGTGGCCGCCAGCTTGGTTATATCTATCGAAGAGGTGTTCGTAGCCAGTATGGCGTGGTGGTCCAAAAGCCCATCAAGTTGCCGGAAGGTCGCGGCCTTGGCTTCGAAGTTCTCGAATATCGCCTCGATCGCAATGTCACAGCCCGCCAGATCGCCTAGCTCGGTGGTGGTTGTGATGCGGGCGAGGGCCGCCTCGCCTTCGTCCTGCGTGAGCCTGCCTTTCTCCGCGAGTTTGGTGAGACTCTTGCGTATGTTCTCCATGGCCCGGTCGAGCTGTGCCCGGTTGACGTCATGCATGATCACCGGAAAGCCCGCCGATGCAAACACCTGAGCAATCCCACTGCCCATGGTGCCCGCTCCTACCACGCCCACTTTGCGCACTTCCATGCGTTACCTCCTGCCATGCTTATTATCTGTCACACCTGCAATTCGACATATTGTGGAAGCTCGGCACCGATAAGGGGGAGGGCATAGTCAATAAAGGCCTGTGTGACGAAATTGCCCTCTACGTTCAAAAAATCTGCTGGCATGTGCCTCTCTACATTGGCGATATGTTCGAGTTGGGCCATGCCTATAGTACAACGATAGATGGGGCCTTCCGCTCGCTCCAGAATTACCATTTGGTCGGTGGCGCCTGCCAGAGCGCCCCGCACCGCGGCCCGACCGCACTCTTCGGCTTCGATCAGGTCTACCTCGCTCTGGTGGGCCTGCGACATGCGCTGTAAGGTGCCCGGCTGGTCTACCCGCGCCCGCAGGTCGAGGCGTCTGGTGATGAGTTGGCTGAGCACCCACGCCGAGCCTGCTCCCCGGTAGTAAGCGTGCCCGAAGGAATCCACGAAATCAGGCGAACTGGTGGCCGTGGCCTTGCCGCCTTGGCCGTTGGTCTCCTGTAGCACTTCCATGCCCACCACCGACAGCGGTCTGCCGTCGCGGCACTTGACGTTTTCGGACATGACGATGACCACGTGCCCTTTGGTCTTGTATACCTGCTGAACCTCGTCCAGCATCTCATCAACGTTCTTGGGCGCTTCGGGCAAGTATATGAGGTCGGGGGTATCCCAGCCGGTGACCCGCGCCAGTGCAGATGATGCGGCCAGCCAACCCGAATTCCTGCCCATGGTCTCCAGAATCTTCACCGGATAGATGTCGGGCATGGCGCGCGTGTCCAACGTGGTCTCGAGGGTGGACACGGCCACGAAACGTGCCGCCGAGCCATAGCCCGGGCAGTGGTCGGTTACCGGCAAGTCGTTGTCAATGGTCTTGGGCACCGCGATGATGCGCAGGTCCATGCCCTGTTGCATGGCGGCTTGAGCCAGCCGGTGAGAGGTATCGGCGGAATCGTTGCCGCCGATGTAAATCATGTAGTGGATGCCGTGCTCCTGCAAAGTAGCCAGCGCCAGCGGTATGTCGGCATCGGTCAAGTGGTAGCGACATGCACCCAAGGCAGCCGACGGGGTGCGCTGCAAGATGGGCAGCACCTCTTCGGGCAGGTTGGTCAGGTCAACCAGATCGCCTGCCAGCAGTCCTCGGATGCCATAGCGCATGCCGTATATTCGCCGGATGCCCTGCTTTTCGGCTTCGCGGAGCACGCCCACGAGAGAAGAGTTGATCACGGCGGTCGGTCCGCCCGACTGCCCTACGAGAAGCGTGGATGGGCCACGTTGCCCACCCCCATCGTCTTTGCCCATGGCGTGCGCTCCGTCCGGTGGTTGTTTTCAGTGCGCCATTTCGATTGAGGCACGATATATTACCACAAGCCGTGCGTCTGCACAAGGCAGAGCGGCTGACGGCTTCCACCAACAATCGGGGTTACTGGTGATCAGCGGTCAGGGTATTGACCATAGACACAGAGAAACACAGGGAACGCAGAGTAATCGCAGTGAACTAACCACTAACACACCAAGACACCAAGGGCCAACCAAGCATGCGGGACCGGTGACGGAGCGCGGGTGGACGGCTCGTCAACAGCATGAAGGCAGGGTCTGGTGCCAGATATGAGACGCAGGCGGCGGATACATATCCCTGATGGTCTATCGTGGGGGTGGCTTGGAGACGCCCGGCGTCTCAGTGGGCACGGGCGTAACGGTAGGTGTGTAGGTTGGAGTAGATGTGGGCACCACAGTGTGCGTAGGGGTGGGCGAGGGCGGTGTCTGTTGCAACGCCAGATACACCATCTTGCTGATCTGCGCTCTGGTGGCGTTGGCATTGGGCCTGAAGTACGGTCTGCGCTGTGGATCGCACGGCTCTCCAAGCCCGCCGCATGGGTAGCCTCCAATGATGCCGCGCTGGGCGGCCGTCTCCACATACTGATAGAAGGTAGAGCCGGGTGGCACGTCGGCGAAGGTAGCCACTGGTGGGTTGGCGAGCGTCCAACCCGCCGTCAGCACCAAGATCTTTGCGATCTGGCCGCGTGTCACGTTAGCGCCGGGCCTGAAGTACGGTCTGCGCTGTGGATCGCACGGCTCTCCAAGCCCGCCGCATGGGTAGCCTCCGATGATGCCGCGCTGGGCGGCCGTCTCCACATACTGATAGAAGGTAGAGCCGGGTGGCACGTCGGCGAAGGTAGCTACCGGTGGGTTGATCAGTGGAAGATTGAAGCCTAGCACCACGATTTTGGTGAGCTGGCCGCGCGTGGTGGTGTTGTCCGGACGGAACGTGCCGTCTGCGTACCCACCGATTACCCCCTGTCTGGCGAGCGGTTCTATGTACTGGAACGCCCAGTAATCCGGGGGCACATCGGTGAAGCTGTTGATATTGACGGTGATGGTCTGAGACGGGCCGGTAGTGGTGCGCCTTTGCGGATAGCTTTCCACGACGTAAGGGGTAACTGTATATTGTTGAGCCTGCCAGCCGTCGTTTGGGCCTATGGGGATGACGCCACGCCACGTGCCTGAGCGGTTGGTGCCCGCCACCAGTTCGAATGTAAACAGTTGTGTGGCATTATCAGGATAGCGCACCATCGCCTGCACGGTGTCTATCGGGCTGTCGTCGTTATCGGACGCATCCACCTCTACGGTGAGTTGGCCTCCGAAGCGGGTGAAAGTGGTCTGGCTGTACCGTATGGCGTGGATTACCGGTGGTCCTTCCACCACCGGCGTGTAGGTAGGTGGGGGGCTTTGCACAAAGGCGGCAAGGGCGGCCTGTGCCGGCCTGCCCTTCACCGACCAGAAGCGGAAGGCGTGGCACTGGTCATACCACGGAGCTTCGTTGAAATCGAAGTTGAAGGTGAACATGGCCCCCATCCATGGCCAGTAAGAGCGTGCCCATTGGTGTGCCCGCACCAGATAGTCGGCCTGCTGTTGAGGGTTGAAGATGTAGAACCAGTCGGGCCGGGGGCAACTCGAACCGACTGTGGCGGGGTCCAGTGCCCAGCCAAACTCTGTGGCCCATATCTGTTTTGCGCCATCGCCGAACTGCTCCATGACCTGCCGGTGGCGCTCGGCGCGACGGAATACCAGCCGTGTGCTGCCGCCGACGGGGGGCGCTTCCGGTGGTGAGATGAAGCCGTAAGGGTGGTCGCTGAGGATGTCGAAGTACGGTCTGGCTCCGGCGTTGTACATCAACTCCAAAAAGGTGATATCGTCCAGATAGCACACGCCGGGCTTCTCTCGTTCGCCCACAGTGGTGACCGCCCCGGCCAAGACGAGCGCTCCGGGGTCTGCGGCCTTCATCTGGGGGTAGGCGGCCTGCAAGAGGCCCGCGTATCTGGCGGGATCGGGGCACAGCCCACCCCACTCCACGTCGGTGTTAGGCTCGTTCCATATCTCGTAAGCCACCCGGTAAGGCGCGATGAGGGGGCGCACGTGAGCGGCGAGCTGGCCCGCGAAGCGCCCGAATTCAGCGGGGTTGCGCGGCGGGCAGGTGTCTACTGCGGCGCAGGCCGGATCCCTTGCCCACTGGGGCGGGCGGCTCACGCGGATCAAAACGTTCAGGCGGGCGGTGCGGGCTGCGTTCACTATGTTATCCACATGGCCCCAGTCGTAAACGCCCGGCGCCGGCTCGGCGTCCATCCAATAGATGCCATACTGTACCCACTGGAAGCCCATGTTCTTGACCGTCTGGTTGTTACCCAGAAGGGCCATGACGAAACCGTACTGAAGGTTGGGGTTGGTCTGGGCGGTGGCCAGAGGTGTGGTGCCGGGGCCGGGGCCTGCAAGGCTGCTTACCAGTGCCGCCGTGACCACAAGTAGCATCGGCAGGCGCAACGGCGCGATTATTCTGCCTGCGCGCCGTGGTCGTGTGTTTCCTTGCAACTCAGGGGTTTCCTTTCCAGTTTGCTCCATAGACGTGCTGGGGGTGCGGGCGCGGGCGCGGCCTCGCGCGCCGTTGCGTTCGGGTTCGCTGTGCTCTGGACGGTGGCTCGTACTAGACACCATCCTAAAATTAACGAGCGTAGGGGGCGCGCGGTTTCCCACCCGGCAACCGAAGAAGTCCTGCGCTACCTGCTGGAGGCCAGCTCAGCGCCCAGAGCACCCAGCACCACCCTTTGCCCGGCAGGCAGCTCAGGGTGAAGCTCCATCCGTGCGCGCTGGAACCACTGAGTGATGTAGGTTTTGCCGTCCGTGGGGTTGACCATTGGCTCAGCCGGGGATATAGGATAGCCAAAAACGCGCTCCCCTCCATTGTTCGCCCAGTAGGTATAGAACTCGCCGGTGATGGCCTGCCCGGTCTCCGCGAAGTAGAGGCCGGTGCCCGGGTTGGCGCTGCGCGGCCATGACAGGCCAAGTTGGTCGGCGCGTTCCTGCCCTACCAGCCCCAGAGTGACCCCTGAATACGGCACGCCCGGACGCACCAGTTCGGGGTGCCATTCGAACCGTGCCCTTTCGAATTGCTGAACAAGCACCGAGCCGCGCATCTGCTCAGGGCCGATGGGAAACCCGAACGTGTCCAGCCCCCCAAACGCATGCCAGAACTTCAAGAATTCGTGCCCGACCGATTGGCGGGTCTGTGGGAAGTACAGCGCGGGACTGGCGGGTTGCGAGTTGAAGTAGTCGTACACCTGCCACACCAGCCTCTGCATCCCACTCTTGGCATAGGAGTGGTCGGGCAGGTCGCTGGACATGGCCACGATCACGAACGGCCCCGCGGGCCCGTATACTATACCTGCATCGTGGAGCAGGTCTTCGAGCGCCCCATGCTTGTGGGCGAAGCGCGGTCCCTCCGGCAGGCCCGGCGCCATGATGTAGTTGATCTGCTGTTCGAGCATAATCTCGACCATCTCCTTGCTGGACTCGGCATCCACCATCTGCGATGTAGCCAGCATCTCCATCTCTCGCAGCACGTCCAGCGGAGTGGTCAGGTTGTCTCCCTCACCGCTCCAATCGAGCACTGAGCGGGTCAGCCCGTTTTGCTTCATGAAGCGATTTATGTTGTCAGGGCCGAGGGTGCGCACCAGCAAGCTGGCGGCTGTGTTGTCGCTGAAGGTGATCATATGGTATGCGGCTTCGCGCAGCGACAGGGTGTTGCCCGCCGGCAGTCGCAGTTGGCCCATGATCGTGTCGTAATAGGCGTCTTGGCTGGTGATGGTGACTGTTGCATCAAGGTCAACCTCTCCTGCCTGTGCCTGATGGAAAAGCTCGTTCAGCACCCACATCTTGTAAAGCGAGGCCGACACCTGTTGTTTGTCGCCGTTATAAACGGCAAATTGCCCTGTATCCAACTTCTTTATGGCAACCCCCCACGTGCCCGGCAATTCGCGCACCACTCCCTCGACTATGGCTTGCAAGTGGCCGTCGGGCGTTGCGGGGGCGCTACTGTACAGCATCACGAAGGGGTCTGCTTCGTTCTGGTTCTGCTGTGCGAGGTTTTCTGCCCGCACTAGGGCAGTTGTGCCCGCCGGGAGCGTTCCCGCGCTCAGGCACATAAGCAGGGTGACCAGCACCCTCGTCATGGAAAATATGTAGGGTGGGCGATTACCTTTTTTCAACAATTGGGGTCCTCTGCAACATTGAAATCATGGCTATTCGATGCACTGCGAATTATAGCATAGTATTGAGGCCGCCACCAACGAAGTCGCTGGTGGCTAGCTCTAGTGCATATTCATGCAAGATATTGGGGGAAGGGAAAGGCCGGGCAGGGCTGTGCCCTGCCCAAGCACCTCCTTTCGTTGCACACAAAGTGCCATGAAATAGCACTGAGCGCTGAGCGCTGACGACTGGTGACCCCCGGTTCTTGATGGAATCGGAGGGGTTGCAAACTTGACGACGGGTGGTCTCGGTTATATAATGGCACTGACAAAAAGCTCAGGTGTTGAGGGTTTCCGAGCATGAGCAGGGTGGGATTCCGGGCGATCAACCAGTTCGGTCTTGATGCCCAGTGTGCGCAGCGAACGCCGGTTGCGAGATCAGGTCGCGCCGGTGTTTGCTTTTTGTAACCCTTAACCGGTGAGCCGCGGTAGCCGGGCGCAGGTTCGGTTGCTGTAGCAAGTAGGTTTTATAGGCCTTTACCAAAACTGGAGGATGGCACGATGCATTCCAGCTTGATAAGCAAGATCGAGAAGGCACAGCGTTACGAGCACGAACCCGAAAGGGTCAATATTCAGTCACTACGGGCGGAATTCAAAGGGGACCATGATGTTTACCAGATCAGTCTCGAGGATAACCACTGGCGTTGCTCATGCACGTTCTACTCCGGTTATGGCACCTGTAGCCATGTAATGGCCCTACAGCGTATTCTGGGGCCTATGCTCTCACTTGAGAGTCGCACCGAAACCCCACTTGCCCCCAGAAGCATATCAACAGAACCTCAGCTATAGATTCTGCCACATGTCGCCGGGGGAGTACGGGCGTACTCCCCCAGTTTGTTTTAACAGCAGGAAGGGGTTTGTGGAGGGCAAAGCCCCCGGCCCACCCCCCTTTCTCCCATTTCTCCCAACAGTCACAGCCCCATCATTCAATCCCCGGCTGCGATATGGCGCTCGTAGTGGGATTCTGATCCGAGTTCTATGGCGCTGATATTCATGTCGTTGCGCCTTTCCCGAATCGGGGCGGGCACGACCGGCACCTCCACCGCCTTGGGCATGGGACCATACTTCAGCGCGGGGAACTCAGGCTTCCTGCCCGGTGATGCCGGCTTCCTGCTCAACACGGCTTCTCGCCATGACGATACAAGCACATACAGCAATGGTGGTACCATTATCACAGCGCCGGTCCATTGCGACAGCGCGCTGAAAGGCGGGGCGACCGCAGGATAGATAGCATACAGCGTGAGGCTGGTGGCGCACAGTATCTGGGTGGCGATGAACAAGCGCCCCGTGCCGGCCAGCATCGCGGGCACGAGCAGCCATGCAACGTACCACGGCCAGAACCACACAGACCCTACTGTCAGATAGGCGAACACCACCCAGCCCCATGCTACCACCATGCTCGGTAGTGTGCGTGCTGGCCATGTATACAGCAGCGCCACCGCCGCCGTTATCGTCAGCAAGCTCCATCGCAGAGGTGCGTCAATCCGCCACCCCACCGCCTCTGCCGACCAGAAACGCGCAGGCTGCCAGTCCAGTGCCAAGGCCAGATTGCTCAGGCCTTCGGGGAGCCGAAAGCGCAACACCGCACCCAGCGAATGGATGTAGTAATGCGTGGCCGGGCCGCTGAACAGGGGTTGCAGCGTAGCAGGTCCATCCCAGAAAGGTATGTACATAACTACCCACGCGGCCGCAAAGATGAGCAGTCCCTGTACAAGCTTGCTTATACGTGCCTGTACCGTGTGCTTCGAGCTGTGACGCTGGTCCTGTTCCCGATTGTCGCGTTGCCAGAACAACAACCACAGGTATCCGGGCAGGAATATGACGGCTATGACCTTGACCATGCTCGCCAGCGCGATGCACACCACCGCCAGCCGCCAGTGCCCCCTCATGTGCAGCCACAACGCGGCTAGCAAGCCTGTAACCAGCAGCACGTCGTTGTGCCCGCTCACCCCGAATTCGATCAGTGCCAGCGGGTTCCACGCATATGCTGTGGTGATCGCCACGCGCAGGCCGGCTTGCCAATCGCTCGCAGTAACGGAGGCCGGCAGGTCGTCGGGTGGCCGTCGGTACCTCTCGATGAACAGGCCCGCCACCTTCCAGAGCAGCCAGATATTAATAAGGTGTGCGGCGCCCGCCAGCAGTTTGTGACCCAGCAGATGGGTCACGATATCCCCGTCAATGGCCTGAGCCGCGTTTGCGATGGCCCCGGCGAACAACAGCCACACCGGCCCGTACACCGACGGGGTCTCTTTCCAGTAGACCCATTGCAGCCACTTACTGAGGTCTGACCATGCGTACTCGGCAGGGGTATTGGTGAACGGGTTCTCGCCGTACACTGCGAATATGCGCCCATACCAGATGTAGCTGAACAGGTCTTGTGATAGTGTACCCGCCGTGACCATGAGCACTACCAACGATGCAGAGGCAAAGGCCAATACGCACGCATAAGCCTTCCCTGCGTGCGCAGTACCTATCGCCCCCGGCGTGAACAGCCTGCGCAACACAAAGACATAACCGCCGAACAACAAGGCGAGTACCAGCAGGTACAGCGCCGAGTTGAGCAGTCCTATTTCAGTGTTGCGCTTAGCCGTGAGCCACGCCGGATCGAAAAGCTGTCTGAGCGGGGAGAATATGGGCTTCCATCTGTCGGGCACGAGGCTGGGGCTTTCCCACAGAGTGCGCGACAGCAAAAGGGTAAACAGGGCCACATATCCCACTAGCATTAGCACCCCACCGGCGACAGCGGCCCTCAGTCCGGGAGCCGGTCGCCCGGTGGCCCACGTGCGGTCCGCGCGGGTCGTCACAACCCTTTGCGCCCTTTCTTCATGCGGTAAGAAGGTATCGGTGAGGCTGCCTTCGAAGGAACTCATGATGGAGCGATGGATGAAGTTCGGCGTAATTTGCCTAGAGTGTTATAAAGCACGGTCGTCGTCAGACTTGCCTGCTGCGATTCTAGAAGCAGGAGTCGTGCCAGAGTGCTATTGTAGGTCTGCACCCGTATCATGCGGAGGCAACGTCGGTTATCATCAAATGCGCTGTGCGTAGACGTGTCAGCGTCGCCTCTTTGCCAAGTTGGAGCATGGTGGAAGCCACATCTCGCAGGGTCTGCGCCGGCCGTCCGGTCAGGGCCACGCCGAGCACCTGACAGGCTGCCCGGTGTGACAGGTCCAGCGCGTTGGTCGTGCGCTCTATGAGAGCATGTAGCGAGCGTTGAGTGAAGTGCTGTGCATCCAACCCGCGGACGGAGCGCAGTGTGAGGGCCAGCAGTTCTCGCACCAGCGTCGGATCGGTACCCTCTGGCACCAGCATAGCTCGATGGTATTCGGGTGGTGAATCGAAATCAGCGTTGGTCATCGGGTGTTTGCTCCTTTCCGCACAAGCGTGACGTGGTTGTTGCACCACGTTCAGTACGTTATAATATTCAGGCATGTTTGGGGTGGGCAGCGCGCAAATGTGGCGACAGGCCTTGCATGCCTCGCACCAGCTCTGCCCATCCTGTCTGGCGGTGCTTGGTTGTCGCCGTCAGCACACGCGATACTCGGAGTACAGGCCGCGACGGGGCAGTCGCGACCCGTTATATATACGCAGTGAGCAACCGCAACCGCTCACCATTGGAGGAACCTGATGCATCCTACGAAGCCCACCGGCAATGGCGCCGCCACCCCGACCGGCGGTGATGAAGAGCTGTATGATGTGACCATCGTGGGGGCCGGGCCCACCGGCCTGTTCGGGCTTTTCTATGCCGGCATGCGTACCATGAAGGCCAAAATCATTGATGCCCTGCCTGAGCCGGGCGGCCAGCTAACCGCCCTCTACCCGGAGAAGTATATATATGACGCGCCGGGGTTCCCCAAAATTTTGGCCAAAGATCTGGTGAAGATGTTGGTAGAGCAGGCATTCCAATGGAACCCCGCTGTCTGTCTGGGCGAGCGCGTGCTGACATTGACGCAGGCTCCTGAAGGCCACTGGGTGCTCGGCACGGACAAGGGCCAGCACCACACCAAGACCGTGGTGATATGCGCGGGCGTGGGTGCTTTCGCCCCCAATAAGCTGAATGCACCGGGCGTACCCGAACTGGAAGGCAAAGCCATCTTCTATTTTGTCAAGGAAAAGGCCGCCCTCGCGGGCAAGCACCTGCTGATTGTGGGTGGGGGCGACTCAGCGGTTGACTGGGCGCTCAACCTGCAGGATGTGGCCCGCTCCATCACCCTTATCCACCGGCGCGACGAGTTCCGGGCACACGAGAGCTCGGTCAACGAACTGCGTGCCTCCCCGGCCCGCATCCTCACACCCTACGAAGTCAAAGAGATAGTGGGGCGGGACGGCAGGATCGAGAAGGTGACCATCTACAACAACGTGACAAAAGAAGAGATGGACCTGAGCGTGGACGCCGTGTTGGTCAATATCGGCTTCAAAGCCGACATCGGGCCGATTAGAGAATGGGGCCTTGCTCTGGAGAAGAACAGGTTCATCGTGGTGAACAACCGCATGGAAACCAACCTCCCCGGCGTGTATGCTGCGGGCGACATCGCGGCTGAAGAGGTCAAGATGAACCTCATTGCTACCGGCTACGGTCAGGCGGCGATGGCGGTCAACGTAGCCAAGCACTTTATTGACCCCAAAGCCAGCATCTTCCCCGGCCACAGCAGCGAAAAGATGTAGGTGAGATAGCATGAAGCGTGCCGGCCCGCTCACCCCAGCGGGTCCTCGGCGCGGGCGTGGCTCCACGTGGCCGGTATGTGGATGATGCCCCAGCGTTCCGGCACGCCGGGCGTGGGCTGCACCACAAAACTGTAAGCACGGTGCTGATGGTCGTATATATGCGCCATGTCCGGTCCGGTGGCCGCCACGGTTACCTCGTATCGCCCGGCCAGCAAAGGCAATCGTTCGACGTGATAGTCTACACAGCCCCTGCCCTCCACGTAGGGGATGTCCAGCCCGCCAAAGCGCGTATTGGGTCCGTTCAGGTGGGTGCCGTTCTCGGTGTAGATTGCCAACCCGAACACCGGATTGTGCACTCGCTTGTGTGCCTCATACTTAATCCTGATGGTGAGCGGCTTGCCGGTCAGGAAGACTTCGCTCTCCATGCCTTCCCCGTTCAGGAACTGCACGCCGGAGATCTCCAGTTCCCCTTTCGCGCGGCTTTCCACCGGCACACCTTGGGGTGCTTCTGGCTCCCCTGCTGTCGCTTGGTCGGTGTCGGCGTGCGCAAGTGCGGGCGTCTTGCCTGTTGCAGTGGTCATGGTGACGCGTGTCGCGCGTTGATCGTGTTGGGCGTGTTGCTCTGCTCTCAATCGCTCCCAGTGCTTCTCGTTTTCAAACGCCAGATACTTGTCCACCACCTCACCCGAAGGGCCATCGGCCATCACCTGTCCGTGGTGCAGCCATATAGCCCGCTCGCACAGGGCGCGCACCGCTTCCAGCGCGTGAGATACGAATACTATAGTCACGCCCCGGCGGCGCAGACCAGCTATGTAATCGAGGCATTTGCGTTGGAACGCTTCGTCGCCCACAGCCAGCACTTCATCTGTCAACAATATATCCGGGTCCACGTTGATGGCTACGGCGAAGCCCAGACGCATTACCATGCCCGATGAATAGTGCTTGATGGGCGTGTCAATGAATTCGCGCAGCTCGGCGAAATCCACTATATCTTCGTAACGCGCTTCTATCTCCTTCTGAGGTAGTCCAAGCAGTGCGCCGTGCAGGAATATATTCTCGCGGCCGGTGAGGTCCGGGTGGAAGCCGGCACCCAGCTCCAGCAGAGCCGATACCTTGCCCCGCACGGACACACTGCCTGATGTCGGTTCGAGGATCCGCGATATGAGCTTGAGGGTGGTGGACTTTCCAGAGCCGTTTTCTCCTATGATGCCGACCGCTTCACCCCTGTAGATGCTGAAATTCACATCGCGCAGTGCCCAGAATTCTTCTTTTGTAGGTCTGGGCAGGGCCATGCCCCGCTTCGACGGCGTGCGCAGCCCAAACAGGCTGACCACGATCTCCTGAAACGAACGGGGGCGCTCGTGGTGCAAGATGAACCGCTTGGACACATGGCTGAACTTGATGACCTTGGTCTCGGTGCTGCGCACGATCTGTCCGGGGGCCTGTGCCGTATCCAACGAGGGTAGTCCTTCTGTTGGCGCTACTTCGGACGGCACGCTACCGTTCGGAGAGCCTGCCGGCCCGGCGTCTTCGAGGCTCGGATTGTGCACCACTTGTTTACGCATGGGGATCCATCACCTTGCCCCTCAGATTTCCTCGCCGAAGTACCGGCTGGTGCGCATGAAAAACAGGTAGCCGAGCACGAATATGATGGTGCACGTCACCAAATTGCGCATCATGAAGGCTAGATCGGGGCTGCCCGGATCGTAGTAATAAAATACTTCGCGGTAGTTAGCCACAAGCGAGGCCATAGGGTTCAGGTAGTACATGAGCCGGGTGAACTGCCCCCCCACTACCTCTTTGGCGTCGTAGATGATAGGGGTCAGGAAGAACCATGCGCTCAGACCTACCTCGACCAATACGCTGGTATCCCGGAGGAACACATTGAGCGCCGACAGAAAGAACCCCAGCCCCATCAGAAACAACAGTTGGGTGAGCACCAGCAAAGGCAGCCACAGGAAGCGCTCGCTAAAATTTGGCCTCATAAAAGCCATGAGGATCAGCAGGGCTGGCAGGGACAGCAGGAAGTTGATCATGTTAGCCAGCACCACCGACACCGGCAACATCTCACGCGGGAAATATACTTTCTTGATCAGATGCCCGTTGTTCACTATGCTCCCCAGCGTGCCCATCACCGAGCTGGCACACCAGCTCCATGGCAGAAGGGCCGACAAGAAGAACACAGGAAAAGCCGGTCTGGTCTTCTCGGCTGCCAGAAGCTGGCCGAACACGAAGGTGAACACCAACATCAGCAGTAGCGGGTTCAGCAGAGACCAGAAGAAGCCCAGCGCGGAATGCTTGTACCGGACCTTGAGGTCACGGATGACCAGATTGTAGAGCAGGTCTCTATAGTTTATGGCCTGTCGAGCACGAGCCAGCAGCAATTTAGCACCAAACCTGTTAGAGAAGAAGCCTGTTGTGCCCGGTTGCCGGGATCCCAATATCTAAAACGAAAGGCCTGAAAGGCGGTTCCATCTGCTGATTATAAGAGGGTAAGGCAGTGCAGTCAAGCGCGATGAAGGAGTAATACCAATTGTCCGAGCAAAGGCGTCAAAAGGGGTGCAACTCCCTTTGCCTGCGGGTACCTTGTGGGGTCTGAGTGTATACTTTGGAGCCTTTCCGAACAGAGCCGGTATTATACCAGCAGGGCCGCACCGCTCTCAGGGTCATACCATCGCAGTTTAGCCATGTCGGGGCGCAACCACAATTGCTGGTCAGGGGCGACGGGGAAGTCCGATGGGGTTATCACTTTGAGGTTCTGGCTGCCCAGTTGAGTGGTAAGCAGCAGATGCGACCCCAGCGGCTCCACCACCAGTACCCGCACGGGCACGACGTTATCCTCTGCGGGCGCGGCATGAGCAGTGGCCTGAATATTCTCGGCACGCACCCCCACAGTGACCGGCCGCCCGGCAATGTCGGCGAGGGTTGGGGGGGCCTGAAGCGGGCGATCCTCTATGTTCACCACCACGCGACCGTTATCCCTGCGTACCTCGCCGTGCAGGAAGTTCATGGGCGGGCTACCGATGAAGCCCCCCACGAACGTGTTGGCGGGGTAGTTATACACGGTCATAGGCTCGTCTACTTGCACGATCTGGCCGCTCTTCATCACCGCGATGCGGTCCCCCATGCTGAGCGCTTCGACTTGGTCGTGGGTGACGTATACAGTGGTGGCCTCCACTTCTTGAAGCAGGCGTTTCAATTCGGCCCGCATCTGCAAGCGCAGTAGCGCATCCAAGTTGCTGAGCGGTTCGTCCATCAACAACACGGCCGCGTTCATCACGAGGGCACGGGCCACGGCCACGCGCTGGCGCTGGCCCCCACTCAACTGAGCGGGGTGCCGTTCCAAGAGGTTATCTACCTGAAGCAGTTGGGCGGCTCGGCGCACCCTGTCGGCGATTTCGGCCCGTGGGCGCTTCTGCATTTTCAGGCCGAAGGCTATGTTATCGAACACCGTCAAGTGTGGAAATACCGCGTAGTTTTGGAATACCATAGCTATATTGCGCTTGCGAGGCGGCCAGTCGGTCACGTCGCGCCCACCTATGAGTATGCGCCCGCCGTCTGGATATTCTAGGCCTGCCAGACAGCGCAGCAGGGTGGTTTTGCCGCAGCCGCTCGGCCCCAGCAACACCATGAATTCGTGGTCTCTGACTGTCAGGCTTACGCCGTCCACAGCCCGCACCTTACCGAAGAGCTTCACTATCCTTTCGAGGCGAATCTCTGCCATACTGCATCTCCCCTACCGTTCTTCGTGGGGTTACTTTACTTCACCACCCGCCCCCACATGTTGAGCAAATAGCGGCGTATGATCAAAATGAACACCAGTGAAGGGATGATAAGCACGAAACCCCCCGCGAAGCGCACCGGCATCGCCGACTCGTTGAGGAAGCTGAGCACATGCGCCGGCAGGGTGCGATTGCGCACCGTAAGGATGGTGGCCCCGAACACTTCATTCCACGACAATACGAACGCAAATATAGCTGCCGCCGCCAGCCCCGGCAGGGACATGGGTAGCACCACCCGCATGAACGCCTGCACGCGGTGGCAACCCAGAGTCAGAGCCGCCTCCTCCAATTCGCGAGGCACGCTCAGGAATATACTGCTGGTGACCAGTATGGTCTGCGGAAGGGCCAGTGCCGTGTGCACGATCGCCACTGCCCACAGCGTATCGTACAGCCGCCAGTTGATAAACGTAACCGCCAGCGGAATTGACAGTATCACGATGGGAAAGGCGCGTGTGGTGAGTATCAGCATCTTGTAGGCATCACGACCGGGGAACACGAAGCGGGCCAGCGCGTAGCCCGCCGGAGCGCCTATGACCAAGGACATCGCCAGAGTGAGCAACCCCACCAACACGCTGTTGCGCGCGGCATCCAACACACCGTGAGACCTCAGGAAGAAAGTAAGCGTATCCAGCGAGATGGGGTCCGGGAAGAACTGTTTGGGCCAACTGTACACCGACTGCCGCGTGCTCAGCGAAGATATGGTGATCAGGTAAAGAGGCAGGAGGATCCACACCGCCAGCATCGTAGCGAGCAGGTACAGGGCAAACCTGCCGATGCTTCTAGTGGTGATCAACTGGTGGGACCTCAGGTTGACTGCATCCTCTAGTTCATGCCCCTCCCGTGCGCGTTCCCCGGCCCTGTCTGTTGCCGTTTCGGCCCGATCTTTACGCCTGCCGATGACACTCATCGTTGGTGCCTCCAGTGTGCCCGTAACCTTAATGCTCTGCGTCGCGTTTGTGCCCGTGCTCCTACTGCATAACACAAGGTCAGGCCAGTTCTTCGGTGCGCGTGCGTAGCACTCTCAGATAGATAGCGGTATTGACGAGCGACAGCACGAGGATGAGCATCGCGTAGCTGGCCGCTACACCCAGATTGCGGTAACCGTACCAGTAATAGGCCTCGCCCGCCAGCACCGGCATGGTGCGCCCCGCCAGCGCCACAACCACTGCGAACACCTGAAACGCCAAGATGGTACGCAGTATCAGGGCCACCTGCAAACTGGGGCGGAGCAGGGGCAGGGTCACATTCCACAGCCTCTGCCATGCCGACGCGCCAAACACCGACGCCGCCTCTTCGTAGTCCTTTGGTATCATCTGCAAACCGGCCACCAGTATCACGAACACAATGGCCGTAGCCCGCCACACCTCCGCCGCCACTATGGCTATGAAGATGCCAGATGGGTTCTCATAGCTGAGGAAGGAGATGGGGAAATCTATGAGGCCCAGTTGGCTCAGGAAGGAATTGAGGTAGCCGCGCTCGGTGAAGATGGCGAGGTATACGATGCCCGCGGCCAGATCGGAGATAGCGAGGGGTATGGTCCATATGTAGAGATAGACCCCTCTGAAACGCAGGCCGGCGTTGATGAGCAGTGCCATGATGAGAGCTACCACCACTTGCAGGGGCACTATCACTGCCAACAACACGAGCGTGTTGCGCACCGCGTCTGCGAAATTCACGTCGTTTACCATCCGCCGGAGGTTGTCCAGCGTGAAGGTGCCCGCGCTGTCCTGAAGGGCCAACACCAGCGCCTGCACCATCGGCCACAGGAAGAATACCGCCAGAAACAGGGTGGCTGGCAGCAACAGCAGGTAGGGGGTAAGCTCCATTCGCCTGCGCCGTCGTGGTTCGATTTCCTCGCCACGCCCCGCTCGGGCGACCTCGGCAGGCACTTGTCCGCCGTCCGCGATAGCCGGGGTTTGCGTGAGTTGGCTCCGGGCGCTCACCTGCGTCTCCCTTCGAAATCGCTGCGTGATGCTGGTGCGCGATAAGGGGCCGGCGCGAACGGCTTCCCCGACAAGAGCACTTGCATCACACGGTAGTTATGCCCGATCTTATATCAATTGTCCATAGAAAGGTTATAAGGTGGTGGGGAGGGGAAAAGTGGGGGCACCTCCCACACCCCGGCACGGTGCTAGTTTCCGGAGCGCGGGTGTCATGCCCGCGCTCCGTCTACAACTAAGCCCTCTATTGACTGGCTATAACGTGTTTTACTTCACCTGACACGGCCCATCGCTGGGCGGGTCGGGCGGCCAGCAAGAGGCTCCGGTGTCGTTGAGCACCTTCTGCATGTTTTGAGCCTCTTCGTTGAGCACCGTCTGGATATCCTCTCCCTTCAGCACTATGCGCTGGAAAGTGTCGAGGAATACCTTGTTGAACTCGCCACCCTTAGCCCCCAGCCCCACCGGCAACAGGGAGGGGATGGCATTCGCGGCACTTGACTGCATAGCCACCGCCTCGGCCTGCATGCGTATGCCCTGCGACAGGTCACTGGGCATCTGCACCTCTACCACAGGGAAGAATGCCACCTCGCGCAGGGTGAGCACCTGCGTCTCCGGTCGGGTCAGGTACTCGATGAGCTGCTCAGCTCCTGCGCGATTGGGTGCGCCCTTGGGGATGGCAAGGCCCGCCAACACCGGCATATACCCCAGCCCTTTAGGGCCGCTGGGCGCCGGTGCCAGCACGAAGTCGTCAGGACGCTCTTTGACCGCGTTGATCAATCTCGCGGTGTGGTCGATGGTCACCCATACTTCGCCGGACAGCAAAGGCTCCTGCATGAACTCGTAGCTGGTGGATTGTGGGTTCACATATTGCCACAGGTCCTTGAAATAGGTCCACATCTGGACCGCTTCGGCTGACCTGTATTCGGTGATGTTTCTGCCCGTGAAGGATGGGTACAGGTAACCCTGAAATATCCTGTGGATCAGCCCTTTGGGACCCGCCGGGAAGCCGAACTTGCGCTCTCCGGTGGCCTTCTGGATATTAGCCGCCCACTCCTTGAATTGGTCATAGGTCAGTTTGTTTACGTCCGCTCCCTGAGGCAAGTATTGCAGAGCCTGTTTGTTGGCCGCCATGATGTAGGTGGCCTGCATCCACGGGATGTAATACTGCTGGTCGGTGCCCATCTTGCCAAGCTCCATGAACGACTTGTTGATCTTGCGGTCCTGAAGCTTGGTGGCTAGGCTCGACAGGTCTTCCAGCAGGCCTTCCTCGATAAACGGCGGAAAGTCGCCGTGCAGGCCGCCGATCAGGGATATGGTAACATTGCCACCTTTGGCCTCGGCCAGCACGCGGTCGGTGAAAGGCCCCGTGTCCTCAGGGATGTACTCCACTTTGCCCTTGAAGTCTTTGAGGATGACGTTGCGCAGTTTCTCGCCTTCCTCTACCGGTCGCAACTGGGTGGATATCCATACTATCTCGCCGGCATCGGCCGCCTCACCCCCCATTGTAGGGGTTGGTTGGTCGCTTGGGGCGGTTGCGGGCGTATCGGTGGCCGACGCCGGCGGTGGGGTGGCTGCTGGAGGGGCGGTGCCACCCCCTTGGTTGCAGGCTGTCAGTGCCAGTATCAGTGCAACCGCCATCAAACTCAAAAGCGATTTCTTCGGCATCGAAGATCCTCCTTTGTGTGAAACACAGATGTCTATGCCTACAGGTGGGGACAGCGGCACATCGCTGGTGGGGGGCACGACCGACATCTAGACTCGGCTCGTAGACCGGGGGCAGTGCTTGAGGGCTAGAGTGAGCAGAGGACCGAGCGGTTAGCGTGCCCGGCACCAACAGGGCTGTGTCAGGGCGACCTCCTTTGTGCTGAATTGTGCCTGTAGGTCACTGACGACCGCGGTCGTGGTAGGCGGATTGTATACCATTCTTGTACTATCTGTCAAGTGCCGTCTCACTGACATGCGGTCATAAAACACCTCGTCGTGCGTGAGGCGGGGGCGTAGAGGTGCACGCAAGGCCATGTGCCTTTGGCACAAAGTGCCCCAACACAGGGAAGGGGTCTGTAGAGGGCGAAGCTCTGCCCGGCCCCATTTCCCCTAAAAGTGCAGCCCTCTGTCAACCTAAGGGGTGGGTGGAACCGTGAGCATAGATTCGAGCCAAGAGGGTGGACCGGGCCTCGGCACCCACCCTAGTTTTTCACTGTTACTGCTGCTGGGATCCTTCAGGGTCCATAAGATGCGCATAACGCAGGCCGGAAAGCTTGGCTCTGGCAACTTGGTGGTCTACGTTCTTGCCTAGCACGAGTACGTGGAACCTACCCAGACCTTCCATAGACACCAGAGCGTGCAGGCCGCGCCGGTATTCGAGTGCCCGTGCGAGGTCGCCGGTGTCCACCGATTCTACAGTTTCAATCGTGCCCAATCCGAGGCCCACGAGGAAATGCGCCTGACGCAGCAGTCCCAGAGTTGCGAACCCCACGCGGTGCGCCGCCTGTTGCAGCGCCGTGAAGTCCACAAGCGCGGTCAGGTCCTGCTGTCCGGGGTTAGCAAGAGGGTTGTCTGTGACCCGCCCGCCATGGTAGCCGAGGAGCGTGCCCTCTTTACGCACTTCGGAGTATCGGGCCGGAGCAGTGTCCCCATAGTCGATTATGGTCACGACCCCTTTGGTCATCTTTTCCCCAAGCTGGCGGATCCATTCCTCGGCGGCCAGATTGATCTCTATCTTCTGACGCGGTTGCAGTGAGATGTCGTGTTGGTCTAGGAACTCTAGCAGTTTATGATGCGACACCGGCCCGCGCACGAGGCACAGTTCGGCGTGCTCGTTGACCCCCACGTATTGCTCGACCAGTTGGCCTCCGTAATTCTCAACCACGTGTACCGGGAAGGCGTCCACAAACTCATTCGCAAGGACCACCGTATCCATGAGTGATGGCAGTGCCTGCATGCTCTCTACCCACCTGACGTGACCCTCGTGTTTGGGCAAGAGGCGTGCCCGCTGTGCCTCTGCTAGTGCCGGGCTGACCTCCACCAGCCAGTAGAGGGTACGAGCATAGACCGAGGGGTATCGTGCCCGCAGGGTATCCAACAGGTCCGCCGCAAGGGTGCCCATGCCCGGCCCGAACTCCACCGTGTGCAGCACCGGTGGGTCTGCCAGCAGGTTGTATACTTCGGCGACATGTTTCGCCAGCAATCTGCCGAAAGCGGGCGAGGCCTCGGGACTAGTTGTAAAGTCGCCTTGTGGGCCGATGTTGGGGCCTGTAGTGTAGTAACCCCATCGGGGGTGGTACAGAGCCCACTCCATGTACTGTGCAAAGGTTATCGGTCCTTCCGAGCGCACGTGCTCACATATCCAGTCCTTCAACGTCTGCTCGTGCTCGGCAGGCAGGTGCTCATGCCATGGTTGCTTGCCGGTTGGCCGCCCACCATAGGAGTTTTCCCCAGACGACCCCTGACTTTTGTTTGATTGTAAGTCCATATCACCTATGATATACTTTCACAATGAAGGAGTCTACCCGGCGGCTTTACGCTGTGCTATACCTCTGGTTTTGGTCGGGTAACAAGGGGAGTTGGCAAGTTGGCCTTGCCCGGATCCTCCTTCGCATGTGACTGTGTGCGGTTGTTGGCCGCGGCCTTGATGGGCCGGAGTGCTTGCGGGGCGCGCCTCCCATGGCGATATCTTTGAACTGTCCACGATGTACCAATCCTGTTCCGCAGGAAGCCAGCGCCTGTCCGCAATGCGGGCTGGCCGTATCAAGAGTGTCCGCTATGGAGGAGTTGAGCACTAAACGACTGGTCATCAGCGGTCGCATGGGACACGAAGGTAACTTGGTGTCGGAGCAGGCGGTGTACGTGGATACTACTCGCACGGCCGCCACCACGCCGCCGGCCTCCGGTGCCGGCCAGTTCAACGGAACCACCCCCTCGGCCGAGGGGGCTTCGGTGCCCGCGGCCCCTGCCAGTTCGGCATTCGTCGCCCCGCCGTCCATACCCGCAATTAAGGTTGGCACTTCACCTCGTATGGGCGAGGTACCGCTTACCGCTCCTCCCGTGCCGCATGAGCCGTCCCCAGACCGTCTCGCAACCTTCACAGGGCCGCTGATCTCGTCCGGCCTCTCCGAGCCGGACCAGACCCTCGAGTTGTTGCCCAATGAGAGCTTGGTTTACCAGTTGGGCGGGCTTTACCTGACCAGCAAACGCGTCATCTTGCTGGCGCATGGGGAGATACGCTCGGCCTTCCTGCATGACATTGATGCCGCCGGCACACGCACCGAGCGCGCTTCGGTGTTGAACTTGCTGCTGGGCTTGCTCTTCCTCGGTGCGTCGGCGGGGGCGCTGATCACCATGCTGGCGGGCGCCGACCAGCAGATGCCTCTGCCGGGCAAGTATAGTCTGGCGGCTGTGGCCGGTCTGGCCCTGATCCTCGGCCTGTTCCTGCTGGGGCGGTATTTTCTGTGGGTGAGGCGCACCCTGTTCGTTTCCGTAAAGGGCCACCCCATCATCGAATTGAGCGTGTCCAACTGGGAATCGCGCATCTCGCGCGACATGGATGCTTTTGTCAACCGGTTGTTCCAGATCAAGGACCAGATGACGCGCGAGCCATCGGCCTGACGCAGCTATGCTATGCTATGCTATGCTTCGTCCAGCTTCTGGTGGCCGTTCATCGGGGGGCAGAAGTGTGGCATACCCTGTGTAGAAAGGGGTGTGCCACAGAAGGGGCAACGAGGCCGACCGGCCATGATGACCTCTAGCGTATTGGTCTGAAGCGCTTCCATCTGGTCCCGCGTCGTCAGGCACCGCAGCGTGGGCGGTTCTTCTTCAGACTCGGCATCGTAAGCTTCCACCGCTATCAGGTCGCGGTCAGGGTCGTACAACAGCCCCAGCTTGGTGACCCTAATGTCCACATCTGGCTCCGCGGGGAAGTCGGGCGGCTTGGGGATGGCGGGGGCGGGTTCGGTTTTCTTCAGGTCGAAAGGCTGCTCGAGGCCGCGCTCCATGTCAATTTCGGCCAGCATGCGCGCAATGGCTTGCGCAAGCATCTGCAATTGCTCTTTCTCAAGCCACATCTGGGCCGACAGCGTGTCGCTGTAGGCGAGCAGGCGGAAGGTGCGCTGGCCGGGCATCCCCAGCGCCTCTACGCCGATCCAGTGTGCGCGTCCCATGTTGTGGCGCGGTCTTCTCATGCTCATGGTCGTATCTCCAGATCACGCCCGTTCTGACAAGGCTTGTACCATATTACTCTTTTCCGGCGTACTCGGCAACACCAACCCCACCAACGCTTCTACTAACAATCGGGGGCCAATTTCCGCTGCTTAGCGAGAGTAGCCCCACCAAGACACTAAGAACACCGACCCCTGCCGGGTCGGGAAAGCAACTTGTTGCGGATCGTCGTGGTGCTGTATCATACTGCTTGATGATATGCCTTATTGCTACTTCATGGCACTTTGTGTGCAACGAAAGGAGGGAGGGGCTTGGGCAGGGCACAGCCTACCCCGGCTTTTCCCATTCCTCAACATCTTGCACGAATATGACTTATGATACGCGTTATACGGCACTGTGTGTGACACCAGCCTGCCGGAGGGTTCGGTATTGACCGCTAAAGAGTACCAGAATAGGAGTAGCGCCGGTCCTTCGGTCCGCAGACACCGCCCCAGCAGGTCTGTTGCCTCGCAGGGACCGCAGGTCGCCGATGCGCTTACCCCGGAGTTTCTGGGTCTTGCCGCCACTTATGAAAACACGTTGCTCTTCATCGGCTATGAGGTCAAGGGCAACGTGGAGATAGTGGTCTATCCGGCCTACAGGTTTCCGTCAGACGATCGCGTGCAGGGTTATCTGGGGTACCTGTGGGTGCCTTTGGGGACCTCATGGAGCGACGTGCTGGCCGAGGTTGACCACATTTACCTGTCGGCGCACCGCAACTATCGTCTTGCCCTCAGCCTGAGAGCGCAGGAACTGCGTGCTCATGGTGCCCACTATGAGCGGGCCTATGATGCCATCATAGACCTGTTCCGAGAGAGCTGGCATGGCTTTGCACTGCGATTGAAAAGCACAGGCGAAGTGACGAGGGAGGGCGTGTTATTCGAAGGCAAGCCACCCGATCCCATACTGGTCACGCTGAACGGGCATCGTTACACACTGATGGTATTCCCCACCGGCTCCATCGCGCTCGTCACCGGCGATCAACGCGACCGCCTGAAATCCCTGACGAACCACTAGCCGCTGGCTCTCACAAACTCGATCCGGCTTGCTAAATCTGGAACTCGCCGGGCGTTCTGCGCCCTGCTTTGTAGTCGTGCACCGCCTGCTTGAGCGTGCCTAAGGCTAGGGTGGCGCATCTGGGGCGGGTCATCACTATCTCCCTGCCCAGCTCATCAATTATGACATCGTGCTGAAGCTGTTCTATTTCTTCGAGGGTCGCCCCCTCCATCTTGGAGGAGACCAGTTCTGCCGCCGCCTGACTGATGGTACAGCCTTCACCCTCGAACCTTATCTGCTGCACTCTACCGTGCTCACCGATCTTTAGATGCATAGTGACTATGTCCCCACAACCGGGGTTGCCCCCCTTCACCGAAATGCTGGGGTCGTCAATACGGCCTCTGTGGGTTGGGTTCTCGTAAAGGTCGAGTAGAAATTCTATTGCTGCCTGTCGGTCCACTGTATGCTCACTTCCTGTACGTGCTGCCGGTTAGCGGTTGATGGTCTGGCATGTACGCCTTGCTCTCAGCGTGCTTGCTCACCATCCATTATCCATTATAAGTATAAGATAAGTATAAGCGCAAAGCCCGCTTGCTGTCATACTATGCCGGTTGACATCCAGTCATAACTGATTCACGTTCATGCAAGATATTGAGGAAAGGGGAAGGCCGAGGAGGGTGAGGCCCTCCCCGCACGCTGACAGGGAAGTGCCCCAGCACCCCCGACCGACGACTGGCGACCACCGCTTCTTGCTGGAACTTGGCTTTGACAGGGGAGAGCCCTGCCTGTATATTGGTTACGCATTCGCACAAGCCCGGCCAGTGGCCCGACCCTGACCGTATCCTACGCTCCAACCTCAACTGGTGTTGCGCATATCCATTTGCGGTTATCACCTGCCCACCATGGTGAGTACACAGCTTGCTTCTAAATCTGCTGTCAGACTGCACGTCTCCGTTGAGCGCCTGCGAGCTACGTGGCCGCTTCTTGCACCGATAATCCTGCTGGCTATTGCCGTGCGGCTGTGGGGCTTGGATTTTGGCCTGCCGTTTCTATACCACCCCGATGAACCCGGCTATGTGATGATCGTTCAGCGGATTTTCAAGACGGGCGATTTCAATCCGCACTTCTTCAACTATCCGTCCCTGTTCTTCTACCTGAACGTGCTGTCCTACGTGCCCTATTACCTCGCGGGGTGGGTCGCGGGGGTGTTTCGCACTCCCGCTGACATACCCGAACCGCAGATGGTGGCGCTGGGCGTGGGGGAAACGCCTATGCCTTCCACGTTCCTGCTGGGAAGAGGGCTGACTTTGGCGTTCGGGGTGGCGGCGGTGGTGGTGGTGTTTTTCATCGGGTGGAGGCTCACCGGCAGCCGTGTTGCCGGGGTGCTGGCAGCCGCGATGATGGCGATCTCGCCTTTCGGTGTGATACACAGTCGCCTTATCACCCCTGATATGTTCGTGCTGTTCTTCGTGCTACTTGCCTTCTGGGCCACAGTGCACGCATTCCGGAGCGGGGTCGCGGAGCATTATGTGCTTGCGGGTGTCGCGGCGGGGCTGGCGGCCTCTTCGAAATACAACGGCGCATTGATAATCATCGCTTTGCTGGCCGCCCACTTCATGCGGAATGGGGTGAGCGGTTTTCGGTCTCGCAAGTTGTACATGGCGCTCTCGGCCGGCGTGCTGTCCTTCCTGCTGACCACGCCCTTCGCGCTCCTTGATTTCAGGTCGTTCTTGGCGGGGCTGCAATATGAAGCTCAGCACTATGCCAGCGGCCATACCGGCATGCAAGGTGAGACCTTCATGTATTATGTGTCTCATCTTCGTTACGTTGAAGGTCCAGTTGTGTTGCTTGCGATGGCGGAAATCGTGCGCGGTGTGATCGTTCGCTCAAAACCAGTGATTCTGCTGTCGGTTTTCCCAGCAGTGTATTTTGTGTTTATCAACCAATTTGTGGTACGCAACGACCGAACATTGCTTCCGATGCTGCCTTTTGTTTACTTGCTCGCCGCAAGCTTCGCAGTAAGCGTGCTGCGCCTCAAGGACAGGTGGCCGGTTGGTAATGATAATGGATCGTTGCGGCGCGCCGGGCAGGCAATGGTGGTGGTTGCAGTGGTGGTAGGTGTTGCTGTATCGCTGGGCTTCCTGTGGCAACAGATGGTATATAACACCGAACTGCGGTTGAGCGGAGTGAGGAATCGCGAGTTGGCGAGGGCATGGATCAACCAAAACCTTCCAGCAGGGGCACGCGTGGCGGTTGAAGCGTACACACCTTACGTGGACAGAGAGCGTTTTCACGTGAGTGGTTTTACGAGATTGATCGAGCGCGATCCGGAGTGGTATGTGCAAAATGAGTTTGATTATCTTGTGTTCAGCAGTTTCATGTTTGGCCGTTTCTACGGCGGTGCTGCGCCCTCTCCGGAAGCTATGCAGTATGAAAAATTGTTTGCCAGTTTCACGCTGATCAAAACCTTCCCACACGAGAACTATGAAATAAGGGTCTATCAGGTCAACCGGTGAGGGCGGTAACCCCTGTTAGGGTTCGCCGTTCTTCGGTGTAAACAAGTCGAACCAACGCCGCCAGTTGGCCTGCTCTTGCCGGTGCATGCCGGTAGGCGCGTCCTGTGCGCCAAGCGCGGGCAGAGCGTGTTCGCCTTCTCCTGTGGCCGGTGCGTTTACGACGACCGGGATGAGCACCTCTTCATCGGGCCGCCTGAGGTTCAGGTCTTCTCTTGCCCGCTGCTCGACGTATTTGTCCGACTGGTAGTATTGCAGAGCGGCTTTCAATCGCATATTCTCATCGCGCAGTCTGGCGTTGGCGATGCGCTGCTCGGCGGCTCTGGCTTCTAGTTCATGCTCCAGCAACCATTCCTGCCCAAACCTCACAAGGAAGAAGAGCACAGCAAGCCCCAGCACCAACCACATGATGAGGGTGGAGCCGGGGCGAGATTTGCGGCGGTTGGCCCTGACGACAACGCTCATGACAGCGGTGCTCCGGTGCTTTGCAAGTATCGGCGGTTGGCAGCAACTGGCGATTGATTATATACGAGCGTTGTGCCGGGGCGTGCTGTTTTCCACTCTCAGCGGCGGCCTGCGTGTGTGCCAGTCGGTGGTCTGCTGATAAGCGTGGGCCACGCGCAAGATGGTGCCTTCGTCGAACTGCTTGCCCAGCAATTGCAGGCCCACCGGCAAGCCTTCGCTGAAGCCGCACGGCACCGATATGCCACAGATGCCTGCGAGGTTGGCGGGCACTGTGTACACATCGCTCAGATACATGGCAAGCGGGTCTTCCACCTTCTCACCAATCCGGAAAGCCGTCGTGGGCGAGGTGGGGCCGGCTATCACGTCCACTTTCTCGAACGCCTGCTGGTAGTCTTGAGCGATTAGAGTGCGCACCTGTTGCGCCTTCTTGTAGTAGGCTTCGTAGTAGCCTGCGCTCAACGCGTAAGTCCCCAGCATTATGCGCCGCTTGCACTCGGGCCCGAACCCGTACCGGCGAGTGGCGAGCATGGAGTCGATTGCGTACACGGCTTCGGGGTCCCTGTACCCGTACTTCATGCCGTCATACCGCGCCAGATTGGAACTGGCTTCGGCGGGGGCGATTATGTAATAGGTGGCTATGGCGTAGTGGGTGTGGGGCAGGCTCACCTCTTCCACGTCGGCACCCAGCTTCTGTAGCTCATCAATAGCCGCCCGCACCGCCTGCTCAACGCCCGCCTGCAAGCCTTGCCCCCAGAACTCGCGGGGCACGCCGACCTTCAGGCCCTTAAGCGATTGGTGCCCCCGCTCAAGGATGCGAGTGTAGAGGGGGACCTCTACCGGCTGGCTGGTCGAGTCGTTGGGGTCCACCCCGGCGATGGTTTGCAACACCAGAGCGGCGTCGTAGGCATCCCGGGTAAACGGCCCGATCTGGTCGAGCGAGGAGGCAAAGGCCACCAACCCATATCGAGAGACCCTGCCGTAGGTCGGTTTGAGGCCGGTCACGCCGCACAAAGAAGCTGGCTGGCGCACACTGCCGCCGGTGTCGGTACCGAGCGCATACAGGCCCATGCCCGCCGCTGTAGCTGTGGCAGCCCCGCCGCTGGACCCGCCGGGCACGCGCGACGTGTCCCAAGGGTTGCGGGTGGGTCCCCATGCTGAATTCTCGGTGGACGAACCCATGGCAAATTCATCGCAATTGGTCTTGCCCAGCAGCACTGCGCCTGTTGCGCGCAGTGTAGCGCTTACCGTAGCGTCGAAGGGTGGCACGAAGTTCTCCAGATGGCGCGAGCCGCATGTGGTGCGCACGCCCTCGGTGATGATCACGTCTTTGATGCTCATGGGAATGCCGTCCAGAGGGGAGCGGGGTGCGTCCCCGTTGCGCCTTCGGCTGTCGAAGTCTGTGGCCGCTCGCAAGGCAAGCTCCTCGGTCACCGTTACGAAGGCCGCAAGCTCGCTGTCCAGCGCATTTATGCGTTGGAGGGCGGCGCGTGTGAGTTCCTCCGATGACACCTCGCCTGAATCCAGCAGGCGGCGAGCTTCCCTCACCGTCAAATAAGCCAGTTCATCGTTGGGTGCACTATTGCTTGTGTTCGCCATCGCCTGTGCCCTCCTCTACTCCTCTAAACTCTTCGAGCACAGCCGGCACGCGGAACAGATCCCCTTCTGTGTCGGGGGCATTGCTCAGCACAGCTTTGACTGGCAGGGACGGCCTCGGCTGGTCGTTTCTCATCACATTGAAGCGCTCCAGCATCTGAGCTGTGGGTTCGATCTTGGATGTGTCTAGCTTCTGCAGCATGGCGACGTGCTCCAACACGGTGGATAGCTGGTGCCTCATCTTCTGCACTTCTTCGTCCGTCAACCCCAGACGCGCCAGCATAGCCACGTGGCGCACTTCATCCTCTGTCAACACTGTTCGGCTCCTTTTGTCATCAGTGTATCAATACCTGTTTCAGGAAAGCTACGACCGCGGATGCCAGATCGTACTCGCGGCCTTCGAAGAAGTGGCCGGTGCCTTTCAGCACCAAGATATTGCTGGGCTCAGGCAGGGCGGCTACGAAGCTTGCAAGTTCATCGGGTGGGCAGAAATCGTCCCGATCACCGGCGATGAACAGCTTGGGACGCGGCCACCCACCCAGATGGGATAGGTCGCGCCAGCCCACGGGCAGCCCTATGCATACTGCGGCCTGCACTCCGGGCACGTCCGGGTGTCTGGCCAAGTAGGCCAGCGCTATGCGCGCTCCGAACGAATGCCCGACCAGCGCTAGCCGGTTGTCATCAACCCCGTCCTGCATGCCCAGAAAAGCCAAGGCCGCGCCCACGTCTTCGGCTTCGGGTGTGCCCTCCGGGGCGACCAGCCTGCGCCCCTCGGTACGCGAGATGGTGCCGGTGCTGCCGCCCACCCCTCGTGAGTTATAGCGGAGGGTGGCGAACCCCTCCGCCACCAGCGCCTCTTCCAGCACCTGCATTACCTTCATATCCATGTTGCCGCCCGCCGCGGGGTTGGCATGGCACAGCACCACACCCGGGTGCAGCCTGCCGTCCGCGGGTACGTACAGCCTGCCCTCGAGCACGGGCGGTGCCTCATCCTGCACCGCACTGCCGGTGAAGGTAACCCGTCTGCTCACGGGGGTGGCTCCGGCGTGCATGTATTCGCCCGCCCTCTGATTCACCTGCTTCACTTATGCGCTCTCCTCATTCCTCATACCCTATACCCTCATATAGGGATCTTAAACCCGCACATGGGGCAGTGCCCGGCCACCGGTGTGACCCGCGATCGGCAGTTAGGGCACAGCGCCGTCCCGTCTTCGCCGGTGGGTTGGGCGCTTTGCGTGGGCGATGCCGCCGCCGTGGGAGGAGGGGTTGCGGGCGCTGACGAGGGAGTGGGTGACGACGGCGGTGGTGAAGCGGTTGGAGGTGGGGGCGGAGGTGGAGGTGGGGGCACCCATGCCTCGGCGTTGATGGCTTCCAACTGCACACGCTTGTCTTCGAGCAGGTCGTTAAGCTCCCTTATCTGGTCAATGAGCGGTTGCAGGGAAGGGTCCACTGCCTTATGCGCTGCTGCCAGTTCCAGCACTTTGCTCCCCAACTCCAGCGTCTTCTTGTCTATTTCCTTGCGTATGCGGTCGGCTTCCGCTCGCACGCGGCCAGCACGCATCAATTTATCGGCTTCAAAGCTCAGGCGGTCAAGGCTCCTACGAATCTGATAACTCAAGTCTGACATGTTGCTACCTCGGGTCAAATCATTGGGGCTTCCGCCGGTGGTACCGGTGAAAATGGGGATAGACGTTGGGCGCACCCAACAGTCGCACAACAGTAATGTAATTATAACTTGGATGGCCGGAAGTTGGCAGGGGCGGCGTTGCCCTGCAATAGAGGGAAAAGATGGAGCATGGCACCGATCGCTAAGTGTCAGCGCGGTCGCAGGATGGTGCGGGTAGACCACACCGGACTGGGCTGTGCCCCCCCGAATATCACGGGGTTAGATTGCAGAGCCACGCTCTGCACGAGGCCCAGCCCAAGCAGCAGGCTCATCAGAGAGGAGCCGCCGTAGCTGATGAAGGGCAGTGGTATGCCGGTCACAGGCATCAGCCCGATGTTCATACCTATGTTGATGAAAATCTGCATGCCAATCCACGTGGCTACTCCCACTGCCAGCAGACTGCCGAACGTGTCGCGGGCGCGGGAAGCCACGGCCAGACAGCGCCATACCAGAATCAGCAATAGCACGATCAGCGCACACCCGCCGAGGAAGCCGAATTCTTCGGCTACCAGCGAGAAGATGAAATCGCTGTACTGCACCTTGGTAAAGCCGAGCTGACTCTGCGTGCCCATCATGTAGCCTTGCCCAAACCAGCCTCCTGAGCCTATGCTGATGCGTGCCTGTATGATGTTGTAACCCTGCCCCAGCAGGTCGCTTTCGGGGTCGAGGAAGATAAGCAGGCGTTTGCGCTGGTAGTCGTGCATGATGTAATTCCAGAAGACGTACGCCGCCGGAACCGCCAACACCCCCAGCGCCAGAAACGTTCGGAAAGGCACCCCCGCCGCCACCGCCATCCCCAAGAATATGAACCCCAGCATCGCCGCCGTGCCCAGATCGGGCTGTTTGAACACTATGGCCGCCGGTATCAGGGTGAGTATCCCACCCAAGGCAAACCATTTAACCTTTCGCATCTCTCGCTCGTGGTCCGAAAACACTTTGGCCAGCACCACGATCGTGGTCAATTTAGCTATCTCGCTGGGCTGGATGGGGAACAAGCCGAGGTGAATCCAGCGCTGTGAGCCGTGCGCCACTATGCCCAGTGCCATCACCAGACCGAGTAGCCCAAGGGTTATCAGATACAGGGGCAGGGTGAAACTCTCTATGAAGCGGTAGTCAAATCTGGTGACGACGAGCATGAGCAACACGCCTACCAGCGCATAGACGGCCTGCCGAACGGTGAAGTCGCTCAGGCTGAGCGCTTCGGTATGAGTGGTCTTGGTTGCGCTGTATACCATGATAACGCCCACGGCGCACGCGATCAGCGTGCACAGCAGAAGCGTCAGGTCTACGTTGTGTATGCTTCTTTGCCGCACGATTATCACCCGCTCGGCTATCTATGGAGCGATGAGAGTCACGGCTCCTATCATAACATATAGCCGCCGGTTTGGAAAGCCTTACTTTTTGGCATCCGGTCGCAAGTATCTGGGGCGCATGGCCTTGCGCCTCTGGCACTTTGTGTGACATATAAGGGGGTTTGGGGGAGGCTGTGCCCTCCTCAAACCCCCTCTCCTTTCCCCAACACCTTGTGGGTTCCATTCCGGCCGGGAACAATAGCCGGTGATGGTCGCCGCACACAAGCACGAGGCGCTTGATGCGCAGGGTGGCGGGCACTCACGACCGGAAACCGAGCAGCAGCAACAGCATCAGGCCTGCACCAACGAACAGCCTGTACCAGATGAACGGTGCGGTAGTGCGTTGTTGCAGGTAGCGCAACAGGAAATGTATGGTGGCGAAGCCAGACACCGCCGCCGCAAAGAAACCCATGAAGAATCCCATTTGCTGTTGCGCGGGGATGCCGCCCGCCTGAATCACATCCACCACCTTGAGCAGGCCAGCGCCCAGCACCGTGGGGGTGGACAGTAGGAACGAGAACCGCGCGGCGGCATCCCTCTTTAACCCGAGGAACAGGCCGGCGGTGATGGTGCTTCCGGAGCGCGACACGCCCGGTATGAGCGCCAGCGCCTGCGCCAGCCCGATAGCCAGCGTGGCCGCTATGCCTATATCCTTTAGTTCCAACCTCCGACTGCCTATGCGCTCTGCCAGCAGGAGGAGCAGGCCCATTACTATCATCATTATGGCGATCACCGTCAGACCTGTGCGGGCATGGGCGGGGTCATGGAACATAGATTCGACGCCATCCTCGGCGACCAGCCCAACCACGGCGGCGGGCAATGAACCAAGGGCCAGCAACCACACCAGCCTGCGGTCGGAGTCGTCGCCTATGCGCCGCTCCCACACCGACCGCAGGCCCGCCATGACAAGTCTCTGCCAGTCGCGTGCGAAGTACGTGACTACCGCCAGCAGGGTGCCCATGTGCAGAGCTACGTCGAACAGCAGACTGTTTATCGCTCGGTCGTCCCAGCCGAACAGCCAAGGGACGAATGTCAGATGCGCGGAAGACGAAATAGGCAGGAATTCGGTAAGCCCTTGTATAAGGCCCAGCACCAACGCCTGAAACAGATCCAAGCCGATCTCCTCTTGTTAGTTATCGTGCGCTATTATGGGTAAAACGATGCCCAAGGCAGAGAGAAAGCCGGAGTATTCCCCGCACCCCACGATGCTTGTGTGCTCATTGATGAGCCGGTTTGACTGGCGGCTCTACTTACGCATTGGCACGCCGGGCCTCTCCCCGGCCTGCTCCAAAGCTTCCTCGGCCTCGCTGTTGGTGATTTTGCCCTCTTGCACAAGCTCTATATCGGTGAGAGGGCCTTCTAATTCGTGCGCCTGCACGGCGGCTTCGGCCCGCTTTTGCTCAAGACCGGTCAGCTCACTCCAGCTCAGGCTCTCGCGCCACAGGTAGTAGAAGCCCACCAAGGTCACGGGGAGCACCAGCGCCGCGTGCAACACAAGCACATATGATGCGGCCAGATCCTTGTTCACCCCGAACGCCCCGGCCAGCACCGCCAGCGCCACAAAGTGGAACACGCCCAGATAGCCGGGGGCCTGCGGCAGCAGCGTGCTCAGATTAACGAAAGCCGTGGCCAACATATAGGCGTAAAATGGCAGAGGCTGGCCATCGCCGCCCAGCAGGTGGAACCCCCATGTGCCCAACACGTAATACATGCCGGTCTCGAACAACCATGCGACAATAGACAGGCCGAACACCGCGCTTATGCTGGTGCCGCTGCGAAGCGAGCCAAGGCCGTCAATGAATGAGGCGGCCAGTCGCTCGCCCCGCTCGTGTAGCCTGCCGGGCAGGAAGCGTAGGCCGAAGGTTATCAGCTTCTGCACGCGCCTGCGTGAAGAGGCCACGGCCACAAACCCAAGTAGCAGGCCAAGCAGGATAGCAGCAACGATGGCGATGGGCCAGTCGTAGGTCACTAGCAGGGTGCCCAGAGTGTGCCCGCTGCCGGTGCTGAGCGCCTCGGGGTCCCATAGCAGCACGAACACGATTACCGCTGCCGCAAACCCGATCATGGTCAGCCCGTCGAAGATGCGCTCGACCAGAATGGTGGCGAGCGTGGCGGTCTTGCGTACCCCTTCCCTCTTGCTGAGCACATATGCGCGCACCAACTCACCTATACGGGCCGGTAATATATCATTAGCCATGTAGCCAATGACTACAATTTCAAATGTCCGCATCAGGCCGGCTCTGGGCACGATCGGTTTGAGCAGGATGCGCCAGCGCCCCGCTCTTACCCACACGCCCACGAAGTACAGCGCCAGCGCGGGAAGCAGCGCCCAATAATCGGCTTCGAGTAGCGCCGCACCGACCATTCGTAGGTCAACGCTCGACAGCGCCCACACGAAGAACACCACGCTGATGACAATGCCGATGATGAATTGACGCGATTTGAACAAGGTCTACTCCTGTGTTTGCCCGATCGAAGATGATGGTGACTACATCGTAATGTGTGTTATGCTCGCGGTGCGCGAAGCATGCATCTCACTGTTTCGTGTCCTGCCCGTGGTCTCCGCAGATGCGTTCCCGATACTCTCGGCTCAACACTTCGTACAGGCGTTTGCTGAATATGGGGTATTTGCGTATTCCCAGTTTATGCAAGAGAAATTTGCGTGCCACGTTCAGTGTGGATAACCCGTAAATCACGCTTCGCCGGAAGTTCACGCTGGAGGCTTCGGGGAAATAACGGGTTGGCACGGGCACTTCCGCTATCTTGAAGCCGAAGGCCACGGTTTCGGCTATGACCTCGCTGTCGAACACGAAATCGTCTGAATTCAGCAGGAACGGGATGGTGCACAGCAGGCGTCTTGAATAGGCTCTGAACCCTGTATGCGCTTCGGATAGATGTGTGCCGAACACCATGTTCTCCACCTTGGTAAGGAAGCGGTTGGAGATGTACTTCCAGATGGGCATCCCGCCTTGCAGGGTGGCTTTGCGCCCATAGAGCAGGCGCGAGCCGAGCACCAGATCCGCCCGTCCCTCAATAATGGGTCTGACGAGGTCTGGTATGCGCGTGGCATCGTACTGGTTGTCCGGGTGGACCATCACGATTATATCGGCATCCGCTTTGAGAGCCTCGATGTAGCAGGTCTTCTGGTTGCCACCGTAGCCTTTGTTCTGCATGTGCACCACCACGTCCAGACCGAGCCGCCGGGCTATCTGTGGGGTGTCATCCTCGCTGGCATCATCCACCAGAATGACCCTGTCCACGATATCTTTGGGCAGTTCACCGTGGGTCTTCTCGAGGGTTTTGGCGGCGTTGAAGGCAGGCATAATGACCACGATGCGCGGCCTATCCATAGCGGGTGGTTTGCTGCCGGCTGGAGATTGCTGCGTGAGAGCCGACTGAGTAGCCGTGTTCACTGCGCCCGGTGCGCTACCGACCTTAGTCTGAGGCGAGCCGCTGTTCATGTTGCTCATGTTAGTTCTCCTGCCGGCCCATAAACACACAAAGGGTCTGGAATAAGTTCGCGCCGGCAAGCGCCGGCATTACCCGACCGGCACCCTGCCTGCGTGCTGTACACTGTATATTGTACCTAAACCAATAGTGCCGCCTTATGCTCTTCGCAGTAACAAGGTTCGACCCTGCCCACAGTGCAGGCGTTTGGCCCGCCAAACGGCACAAGGGCGGGATCAGGGCGTTGGTGCGGGCGGAGATGCCCACGCTCCGGAAACTAGCACACTTAGTTACCTAAAGAATGCTTAATCATTCACCGTAAATACTTGGACGTTGGCATTCACGCGGTCCAACACGTATACCCGGCCGTCGGGTCCAGTGGCTATGCCGCTTGGACTGCCGAACTGCCCCGCTGCGCCCCCGGGTTCGCCGAAATAGTTGATGTTGCCCGTGGTAGTATTGATGACCGCTACTCGCTGCCGGTCGGGGTCGCTCATATAGACCTTCACCCCATCAGGCGATATGCTCAAGCGGCTGCCGCCGTCGGCCACCCCGATCTCCACCCGCCACTGAGCGGTGATGTTACCCCCCGGATCAATCTGCACCAGCCTGCTCCTGAGGTCAATAGCATAATAATACCCGGAGCCGGTGGGGTCAACCAGCACATCCACGGGCTGCTCGAAGTTAGTGCCGGGTTGGTTGCCGCCGGTGATGGGCACCACTTGCGCCGGGTCGAACGGCTGACCGGGATCTGCCGGGATGGGGGGCAATTTGAGCACGCGGCTGTGCCCGGTATCGGCCACGAGCACACTACCGTCGGGGCCGACCGCTATGCCGTTTGCACCGTACAGATCCAGCACCCCCACCCCCAACGACCGCAGGAACCGCCCATCTCGGTCGAACACTACCACTCTGGACGACGCATCCAGCACGTACACCCGGCCATCGGGGCCCACGGCCACGTCGTTGATCTCTACCAGCTGATCGCCCTGCGGGTTGTTCTCTTCGCCTGCGGTGGGCGGCCTGCCCCAACTCCTCAGCATATTACCGTCGGCCCCGAAGACCACGATGCGGTGGTTCCCTCGATCACCAACATACACGGCGCCATCCCTGTCTACTGCGAGGCCGCGCGGCTCCTTTAACCCGGCGGCGTCCCCAATCACCGTATCCGGGGTCAGGCGTGCTGGCGGGGCGGGCGATTCAAGCTGCACAGGTGGTGGAGCTATAGCGAGGTTCGGGTCCACTATCCCTCCTTGCGCACTGGCGTTGTTCGGACCGAGCAACTGCTTCTGTTCGCCGGGTGGCGTCCAGAATGCTTCCAGATAGCCCACGCCGCCTGCGAAATTATAGCGCAGTTCATAGAGATGGTCACCGGGAGCCAATTCGATCTCTGCCGTGGCTGCGTGCGGTTCCGCCCCACCTCGAATGTTGTTCACCACAAGCGTGCCGTCAATCAGCACCACGCTGTCGCCGTTGGAATACACCTCGAATAGGTAGCGGCCGGGTTGTGTGATGTTCAGGGTGCCCGTCCATTTGCCGAACAGCACCCCGCCCCCCATTGCCGAAGGGGAGTCGCGAAAGCCCAAGAAGCCGTCCACTCGGGCCATAATTATCGGTGCCTGTGCCGCTTGGTCGTCAGGTGCTAGCAGGTCGTTGTTGTTGAACGGGCGTATCTCTCCGTAGAAAGCCCTGCCCGGACCGAGCCAAAGGTATTTGGGGGCGATATCGGTAAATGTGGGCGTGCCTGCGGACCATTGCAAGTCCACGCGGGCGCTTTCGTCCGGCAGGTTGCCGCTGACGCGCACGGCATGCGGGCCTCGCGCCAGCAACAGTTCGGCTTCGGCGGGTTGGGCAGCCTCGGTTACCGTCAGCACCGTCGTGCCATCAATTTGCAGAGTGGCTCCGGCTTGGCCCGACAGTCGGAAGCGGTAATATCCGAATTGTGGGGCGACCAAGTTGCCCGACCAAGTAGCCTGCACAGGATAGACCAGACCTTCAGGCGGGGGCTGTGTGGTAGACAGTGCAGGTTCCTCGCGTTGTATGGCCGGGCCGTTGGCCGGGGTGTAGGTCACCATGGACTTGCGCCGCGCTTCGATCTGCTCCTTCGTCACACGGTAATAGGTGAACAGGTGCGGCCCCCGACCGTCAGGTCCATAGATAAAATCACCCTGTTCGCCATCTGGATAAAACGCCTTGATGGCAGGCAGGTAGTGGGCGTTGAGGCCCCACACCATGAATATAACGTCGCGACCCTCGTTATTGATGATGGGCAGTTCGTTCGCCGGGTTGACCATGTCGGTTCCCGGTGTGCCGTGGTTGAGGAAGCGGTTGTCGCCGTGGCCCCAGTAGATGAAGTGCATCCCCAGATTGTAGTAGAACGGCTTTGGGCGGCCTTCGGCCATGACCTTTTGGTTCATCTGGCGCACGAAGTAGGCCTGACCCGTGACTTCGGGGTATGGCCATGCCGCGATGTAGCGGTGGAAATAATCTTGGTAGTTCTGCACGCTCAGGTACACCAGCACGCCTGCTACCGCGAACCCACTCAACACCTGTCCGGCGAAGCGCAATACCCGGCGGCGGAAGGGCACGGCGCTCAACCCACTTACCGCGGCCACGAATTCGGCCACCAACTTGTTCAAGGGGATCGCCGCGAACACGGCCAGTGTGGGCACCATGCCCACCATGCGCGGCACGTAGGGTGCGTCAATGGTCAGCGTCCCACCCGCCAGCACCGCCGACCAGAACCACATGGAGAGCACGGCCATGCGCGTGTCGCGCCAGCGCCACAGCGCCCACGCAATGCCCAGCACTATGAGCGCGGCCTCTATAGGTTTGGCTGCCGGCTCACCTGTAAAGGTGTAGAAGGAACTTGCGTCGGCGCGGTATGTGAGCACCGACAGCGTGGTGGTGGTCTGCCCCCACAGCACCCGCGCCCAGAACCCGTCCTGCGTCAGCATGGCGCTCAGCTGGGTCTTCTCAAACACGACCGGCAGGAACGGATACACATCATCGGGTCTGGGCATGCGCAGGCCGATGTACAGTGGGTCGTGTGTAGCCCCATATTGTTGGGCCATGCGCGCTTCGTTGTTGAATATCAACTTATCGTTAGGGCGGGCCTCCAGTTCGGCGGTGTGGTCCACGTAATATACATACCAAGGCGAGGCCATACACACAGCGGCCACCACAAAGATGAGCACCTGACCGAAATAGCCCAACACCACGCGCGCCTGTCTGCGAACCGCTTGCGCCATCGCTTGCAGGCGGCCAACTGTGGGGTCCGACCTACGGATGGTCCAATATTCGCCGGGGGTGCGCATCAGTGGCATGAGCAAGAAGATATACGCTAGCACGCTACCTATCAGGATGGGTGTGAGCCGGCCCCCGAAGTAGAAGTACATGGTGAGCATGTGAGCGTAGGCCGACAGCACGAAGTAGATGGTGCGCCGGGTGAGCAGGCCTTTGAACAGGAAGTAGAAGCCGGTGACTAGGAAGAAAGGTGTGGTGATGTTGTTCAGCCCCAACCTGCCAAAATAGAGCGATACGTCCATCACCGCCAGCAGTACAGTGGCTATTATGGCAGCGCGCACCCCGAACCACAGACGCACCAGCGAGTAGAAAGGAATTATCATCAGTGCGCCGAGCAGGGCCGAAAACAGGCGAAGGCCGAAAAGGTCGGCCCCAAACAATTTCATGGTGATGGCAACGCTCCAAAAGGAGAAGTTGGGGTGACTGAACCAGCCGGTCATGAATGGGGACACCGGGTTGCCCTCCAGTATCTTTATCCCTTCCATGCCGGTTTCGCCTTCGTCGCCGTGCATGCCGGTAGTTATATCCCCCAGCCGGTATAGGCGCAGGGCTAACGCCACTACGAATATGGCCGCGACTATGAGCACTTCTAGCCTGACAGGGAGGCGCAGGTCTGTGCGGTGCACCACGTCGTCCTGTGGGTCATCTATCTCGCGCACGATGGGAGGGCGCTCACCCACGAAAGCGAACACCAACAGCAACAGGCTGAACAGCCAGCCATAGCCCCCCACCGCCGAATAGTAATCCTGACGCAGCAGACCTGCGCAGTATATATTGAGGGCCAGCGCGATGAAGGCCACGACGTAGCGGGGCCACGAGCGCTCTCGAATCCACCTCCACGCCCGCCGTAGTTTTCTGATCCATATCGACCTGCCAGCGGTGGGGGTCTTGTTGGCCTCCGGGCTTGCGGGGCGCACGGGCAGGGTGGTGGTCGGGCCGTTTACTGCGCCGCCATTTCGGTGCGATTCACCGCGGTCGGCGGGCACGGAGATAGACAGGCACGACCTGTTCCTGTAAGTGCCTGCCCAAGCGAGGATCATGAGCAGTATCGCCAGAGCATACCAGCGGATCGATTCCAGCACAGCTCTGTCCACCCACACGAGCTTCTGGGCGTACATGGCCAGACCGATGGCCAGTGCTCCAAGCCAGAAGCCGCGGGTGCGCCATGGCCACGAGCCTGCAATGCGCGACCACAGTGCTCGCAGGGCGGTGCGTCCGGCAAGTGGACTCGGCGCTTGTACACCGGTTGTGCCCGTCTGCATGGTGGGGCCGTGAGCATGGGCATGGGCATGGGCATGGGTGTAGTCGTCCGGCACCCATGGCACCCGCGACGGAACAACCATAGGAGATGTGGAAGAGGTGGGCATAGCGCTCTCTGTGCCCTCAACCTCACCTCTTTGCCCCACGGAATCGTGGGCCGAGGCCGCACTCACCGTGGACGACCGGCCATCTTGAGCGGCGGGGTGTGCCGAGGCTGGATCGTCTGATTCCCGCACTTGTATTTTGTACCTCCGATCTGCGACGTTGTAGGCTAATCTCAATAGGTGCATGGCTCGCAGGGATGCGGCGGAGGTGGTTGCCCTCAGGTCATTCCCCACGCGCCAGCACGGAACCGGAAGCGGACGCCGTGCTTTCCTCCATTCTTGTATGCCGGGCACTGTCGGCGACATCCGGGGGCGAAGTGCGACGATGCGACCACCATGCCAGAGCCAGACTCACACTTACTATGGCCGCCACCACGAGCGCGGGCCACAGGCTTTGCGCCCATGCCTGTGCTGAGTACACGTCCCCAACCTCTTGCCCGTAGGCCCGATAGGCAAAGTAGGGCACCACGAACGACGGCAACCAGTCGGAGACCCCTGCCGCCACCTCGGTTGCAGGCAGGTTAAAGGGCAGTCGCTCTAGAAGCACTGGCAGTCCTCTGGTGATGAGCAGACTCTTGCCGTCCGGCTGGTGGTACATCCACTGCGGCTGGTACAGAAAGCCCGCCATCACCAGCACACTTACCGCGAGCAACAACCCATATATGAGATCGTACAGGGCGCTCTTGATGCGGTCGAGGCTGACCGCGAAAGGCAATGCTAGCAGAGGCAGTACCGACGCCATGTAGCGCGCAGGTGGGCACCATTCGCCCCACCACTGGGCATAGTTGGCGATGATGCCGTAGTACGGCACGAACACCACCCCCAGCCACAGCAGGTCTTTACGCCACTGCCGCCTGACAGCCATTATGATCAGGCCCACGATGGCGAGGATATACACGGGCGCGTATACGAACAGGCCCCACTGCTCGTCCAGAAGCAGACCGGCCAACCCCCTCAGTGTACCCTCCAAATCATTGCTGCCTGCGTGGTCCGCGGGGTTGGGGGTCACCTGTCCATAACGGTGATAGAAGAAGGCCATAAGCAGGCCCGCCGATATGACTATGGGTGCTCCCAGCATGAGGGCGTCGCGGAGCCAGTGAGTGTCCTGCTTGAGTTTGGACTGCCGATAGGTCTGGTAGATATAGTAGATGATCAGGGCCACTGACAGCGGCACGAAGCGGTAGTGCAGCCATGGCAGGAACGCAATGCTCAAACTGACAGCGGTGGTCTGAAGCGGGTTGTTTTGCCACAGCCGGATGCGCCGGAAGGCGTATATCACAAGTAGGGCCGCGGGTAGTTCGGGGAAGATCAGGTAAGAATAGGGCATGAGCGGCACAGTAAAGGCGAAGGCCATCCAAGTCAGCAAGCTGTTGGTCATTTTGCCTGTGGCCTCTCGCGCCAGCAGGTAGATGTTGGCCGCCAGCAGCGCCCCCAACGCGCACAAGAAGTAAACCACCAAAGTCCTGCCGCCCAACACGAACGCCGGAAGCACCATCAGGCTAAGCCCCAGCCCGTGCTTGGAATACAACTCGCTTCGAGAGCCATCCGGGGGCAGGGGCACGGCGGGGTTGGTGCTGGCACACATGCGGCTCGGAGGTTGGATGCGGGCCGCGTGCGGGGGCAGAGGAAACGGGGCGCCCGTCCAGCCCTTCCAGTCCGACGGAAAGCCGGTCCACGGCGAGTAAAACGATGGGTAGAGTTTGGCTTCGTCTCGCTCTCGGTAGTTGTTGCACTCGTTGAGGTCGTGGTCTTCCCATATGCTGATGGCGGTCATCAGGTAGAACGGCTCATCTCCTGTGACCGGGTTGAGGTAGGTAGTGATGCGAGGGACAAACAGCGCGAGCACAACAAAGGTGCACACGAATATAGATACCTGCTCCCACCCCCTTGCGAGCAGGTTGCCACCCCCAGAGCGCAGCGTGTCCGGATGCCCCTCCATACCGCTCGCCATGGACTCCGCGGGTATGGGGGCATGGTTTGCGTTTGGCGAAGGAACCGTTGAGGAGCTGGTTAGCGCAGGGATCGAGCACATGCTGAGTAATTGTATCACCCATGCATGGGTGCGTCAAACCCGTTGATGCTGGCTCGTTATGTGCTTATAATAGGTGGGCATTAGCATGCGGGCGGGACGCCCCGCTCCTAGCTTTTAACTTTTAAAAGGTACTCACAAGGGTGCCCTGTAGGCGCTTTTACGGCCTTTCCATACACGACACAAACCGTATAAGGAGGTCTGATCAAATGGGTGTGATAGGCAAGACGCTGAAGTTCACGCTTGGTATGGTACTGGGGATCGGCCTCGGGGCGATAGCGGCTTCCCTGTTGGCCCCTCAGAACGGCAGGGTAACCCGCGAGCAAATACAGGCCCGCATTGATCAGTTGCTCGAAGCGGCTCATACCGCCCAACAACAGCGCGAAAAGGAGCTGCTGGAGTACTGGGAGCGGCAGATAAGCAAAGCCGAGGGGAAAGGTAATACCAAATCTTCATAGCCGGGGGTGCAGAGAGCGCCCCTGAAAGGCGGGTACCCTCTGGGTGTGGGGGTATAAACGTCCCCAGCCCCAACTTCTCCACTCCCCACCAAATTTATAGCCTTCCTATGGAGGAGTGGTATCGGGCACCCACGAAGGGTGCCCCTACATCAGCGTTATGCTCGTGTTCCAAGCGAAAATACTGTGGTGTGGACAGTAGTCGATGGGCAGTTCGGATGACGACAGGCTATTTCACTGTGAGTGTGACCTGTTGGCCCCGGGCTGCATGGCCGGGTATGTCACATAGCACGGTGTACGTGCCGGGTTGTAATTCAACCTCCAGCACCTGTTGGCCATCGTTGCTACTGAAGTTGGGGGTCTTGGTGATCTCACCAGAGGGGCCTGCTATGGTGAGGTTGTGCGTAAACTGCCCCTGATTGGTGACCACTAAGCGCACCGTGCCTGCGGTTACCTCGTTCTGGCTGAGGTCAATGGCCCATTCCCTCAGCGTGGCCTGTATCTCCGACCTAGATGTGCCGTCGGCAGATGTGCCCTGCCCTGCCGTGGGCGTCGGGCTGTCAGCGTTAAGGCCGGGGACGGAAGCAGGCGTGGGCGATGGTTCTATGCCAGAAGGTGTCATACCGGGCATCTCGCCCATATCCGATGGGGCGGTCTCGGTCGTGGCAGGTGTGTCCGTAGATATAGATTGTGGGGATTCCACAGCAGCGGGTGCAGGTGTGATCGCACCGGCAGCCAAGTTGCCGGTGCCTGTGTCGGAGCCGGCGCCCCCGCCGGCGCACGCGGTGAGCAGAGCCACCGCTAGCATTGCCGCTATTCCCATCAGGGCTGCCCGCGAAGCGATCGTAGCTGCGCCGGTCTCTTGCACCTTGCCCTGCCTACCGGCTTCGTGGTGGGCATTTGTTCTCCCTGTGTCAGTATTCGTGCTTGTGTGTTCGTATGGTACTGTCATAACGAATTCGATCTCCTTTACTCCTTTGGTTATGTGTTGGTGGACCGTTTGGTCAGGCCGCTCGTGTCCCGGTCGTTTTGATCCCCGTTGTCCATTACTGCACTTCAAATAATTGTAAGAGGCCCGGATTAAGGCAGCCTTAGTCGCAGATTAAGGTTTGGTGAATCCCCACCGTCCTTGTGACCCACACCGACGTATTGCCGGCGGGCTTAAGCGAAAGTTAATCTTTCGCCCGCTTATCTTTAATCGAAGCGGGTTACAGTTATTAGTGTGAGGGCTCACCGACCGCGGCTGCATGCTTGGCGGTCCCTCGATCACACTGACACAGTGCATCAAAACTAAAGGAGAAAAAACATGCGGATGAAGATATTGCTTGGTGCGGCCGTTCTGGCTTTTGCGCTCGGATTGGGGGTATTGATAGGGAACGCCGCAGGTGCCGGGGGTGTGAGCGCCCAGACCCCGTCGCAAACGCCCACCCCTTCGGCCCAACCATCGGCCACGACCTCGACTGCCCCTTCGTCCAAGCCGGGCCGGGGTGGGCATGGAGGTCGCTGGGGTTTTGGGTGGAAAGGTGCGGGCCATAAAGGGTGGGGTGCGGCCACCGCCGAGGGTGCGAGCAGCATCATCAGCGGCACAACCAACCTTATATCCATCACAAAAGATGACCTAACCTATGCCACCGGCAAGATGGATACTGCTGATGTACAGCGATGGCTCAACGGTGCCGACTCCCTGCTCCAACGCGCCCAGAGCGCCAATGCCAATGCACAATATGGTCAGGCCGTTGCTTATGCACAGGCGGCAGGGCAACTGGCCATGATCGCACGCATGCGAATGGCACAGGAATTGGGCGTTGAGAACCTGCCCTCTTACAACCAACTGCCGGCCCATGGCCACCTTCATGGGGTGTTGCCTGCTAAAGCCAATGTAACTCAAGCGCAGGCCAGTTATATCCTCTCTCAGACTTACTATCGGTTGAGGATGCAGAGCGCGGTGGTCAGCGGGGATGGCAGGACGTGGCTGACCGAGGCCCAGAACGCCTACAGGTCTGCTTACGATGCCTATCAGGCCGGCAATTACGGTGAGGCGGTGACCTACGCTCATCTGGCCGACCGACTGGCCGGTGTGGCCGGTTCGGTGAGCAGGGCGCCTGATGCCCCGGCCAACCGCGACACCCCCGTTACCGTGCCTGTGCCTAACTTCTAATGTCGCCCCGGCGACAAGCGAGGGCGATCGCTGAGGTATGCGCAACGCACGCCATATACGTGGAAGACCCACCCGGCCGGGTGGGTCTTCCGGATATGCTGGTATAATGTAATAGAGTTGGGGGTGTGGGTGTTCACCGATGATAATTCCCCTCTTTCAAAGGAGGGGTGTGGGGAGGGCTGTACCCTCCCCTACTATCATGCATGGGCGTACATCGCGACTTGTGAGCAGAATATGAGCCAGTGCATATTTGACCAACGATTCGAGCATCATGATGAACAGTGAACCGGCGAACCGACCTATTTTCGACCGCACCGCCCAATGGGATGTCGAGCGCGTGGGCGAGCAAGAGCGCCCTGTGCGCGTGCTGGTGGTGGATGACGAACCTCTGATCGTGGAGATGCTCACCATGGGCCTGACCTACGAAGGGTTCGAGGTGAGCGTGGCGCGCACGGGCTATGAAGCGCTGGACGTGGCCCGCAACGTCCGCCCCGACCTTGTGGTGCTTGATATTATGTTGCCGGGGATGGACGGGGTAGAGGTATGCCGCAGGTTGAGGGCATGGGGGGTCGAGGCTGTGAGCATTCTAGAGCGTGTTATGAACTTTGAGCAAGTAGGCGTGCAAGCTCAACATAGCGAGCACCCATCAGAATAGCAAAGGCAACAAGATGC